>RGTE01000045.1 GCA_010025475.1 Verrucomicrobiota bacterium | reverse complement strand
CGTCAATGACTGGAGCGCGATCCTCTGGGCCGACGGAAAGTTTTACGAATCCAAGCCCCGCCCGAACCTTGAAATCATGGATCGGGTGGGCGGCGGTGACAGTTTTGCCTCCGGCATGATTTACGGCTTCCTCAAGTTCGGCGACCCGCAGAAGGCGGTGGAATACGGCGCGGCCCACGGGGCGCTGGCCATGACCACCCCGGGCGATACCTCCATGGCCTCCTTGCCCGAGGTGGAAAAGCTCGTTGGCGGCGGCGGCGCCCGGGTGGAACGCTGACCCAAGGATGAGCCGGGCTTCCGCCACCGATTCCCCGGCGAAAACAGCGCCGCCTTCATGGAAGGTCGGGACGCTCACCTACTCCGCGTTTGGCCTCGGCGCGCTGACCTTTTGGCTTCTCTGGGGCGACGTGGCGTGGGCGATGCGGGAGCGATCCGTTCCCAGCGTCATGCAGCTGCTCTTTCAGAAATTTGGCGCCTCCAACCTCGTCTCGGGTCTCCTGATCGCCACCCTGCCCTACACCCTCGTGCTGCTGATCGGTCCGATCGTCAGCTTTCGCAGCGACCGCCATCGCGGACCTTGGGGCCGACGGATCCCTTATCTGGCCGTCCACATTCCCTTTGCGGTGCTTTCCATGTTTGCCGTGGCCGCCAGCCCACAGTTAGGTCAGTTCCTCCACGGGTTTCTCGGCAGCGTCTCACCGGGTCTGAACCTCTGCACCCTCTTTATCATCGCCATGGGCTGGGCCGTGTTTGAACTGGCCACCGTGGTGGCCAACGCCGTCTTTTACGGACTGATCAACGATGTCGTCCCCAGCCCGTTGCTCGGCCGTTTCTACGGAGTGTTCCGTGCGGTAAGCCTGCTGGCGAGCATCTTGTTTAACTACTACGTCTTCGGACATGCGGAGCAGCACTTCCCCCTGATCTTCGTGGGCATCGGGCTGGTGTATGGCCTGAGCTTTACGATGATGTGCCTGCGCGTGAAGGAGGGAGAATATCCTCCCCCTGCCACGCCCGCCGAAGGGGCGGGAAGTTTCTTTGGCATGGTCCGGACTTACGGCCGCGAGTGTTTCGGCAACCCGTACTATCTCTGGGTGTTTGTGGCCACCGCCCTGCCCTGGGTCTCCTTCATCGCGGTGAATCATTTCGCCGTCTACTTCGCCAAGAGCCTCTCCATGGATATGGGCTTTTATGGCAAATGCCTTGCCCTCACCTATGCCTGCTCCCTTGTCCTCTCCTACCCGCTGGGGATGCTGGCGGACCGGTTCCATCCCCTGCGCACCTCCATCGCCACCATTTTCCTCTACGCCATCGTCACCGCCGGAGGCGCGATCTTTTCCCAACGCGCGGAAATCTTTGCCGTGTTTTTCGTTCTTCACGGGATCCTATCCGGTGCCTGGTTCACCAGCGCCGCCTCGCTTCCCCTTCGCCTCTTTCCGAAGGCCAACTTCTCCCAGTTTTACTCGGCCCTCAACATGTTCATCGGACTCGGGATCATGATGTTTGGCCCGCTCGTCGGGCAGTTGCTGGATCTCACCCACAAGTTTTACCGGCTCACTTTCATGGCCTCCTCCCTGGTCGCCTTTCTTGCCGTCCTCGCGGGCCTGGTGGTGCACGCCAAATTCATGAAGCTGGGCGGCCCCCAGCACTACCAACCCCCGGCCTAGACCCTCCGGCAGACGACCTTGGCCAGCGTGAGTTTTTCCCTTACTCTATTGTTTCTGAAACCGGTGCGTTACCTGCTTTCGGCACTCGCTTCCATTGGGCTATCCGCCTGCCAAGCCGGGGAAGTTTTGTTCCAGGACGACTTTGAAAAAGACCTCTCCCGTTGGGTGGTGGAGCAGACTCCCAGCGGGACCACCAAGATCATCGACGGCCAGCTCGACATCGACGATGCCGCCGGCCCCCACGACAAGGGAGGCTGCACCGTCTGGTTCAAGGAGAAGCTGAAGGGCCCCGTCCGCATCCAATACGAGGCCACCATGGTTCAAAAGGGCGGTCCGAACGACCGGATCAGTGATCTCAACTGTTTCTGGATGGCCACGGATCCCAAGAATCCCGACGACCTGTTCGTTGACAGCCAAAAGCGGACCGGCTCTTTTCCCAAGTACGACCCTCTCCGCACCTATTATGTGGGCTATGGCGCCAATGAGAACGCCACCACCCGGTTTCGCCGCTATCCCCGCTCCCGCGGGGACGAGGGACTCAGGCCGGAATTCGATCTCAGCGAGGCCAAATACCTGAACATCCCGAACAAAACCGTGAAGATCGAGCTGGTGGCCGATGGCCACACCATCCGGTTTCTTCGCGACGGCGAAGTGATTTTCACCTTCGAAGATCCCCAGCCTTATCTGGAGGGATGGTTCGGCTTCCGCACCACCCGTAGCCACATCCGCTTCGACAATTTCAAGGTCACCCGCCCCGAACCCGAAGGAAAACCATGAAACTCATCTTTGTTGGGTTGGGGGCTCTTCTTGTCGCCTGCTTGGTTCCGGTTCAGGCGGGGGAAACGGTCCTCTCCGAAACGGATGCCACCGCCACCGCCCAGAAGTGGGCGGCCCTGCTGATCAGTTCGGACGCCAACGGCATCGAGAATCTTTTGGCGGAGGATTACGTCCACACCCACGGCACGGGCAAAGTGGAGTCCAAAAAACAGTTTGTGGAGGCTCTCCGCAGTGGGGCCCGGAAATACGAACGCTGTGAGATGAGCGATCTACGGGTTATCCCACTCGGGAACACTGCGGTGATTCACGGTTCCCTGGATGTCAAGGCCCTGACCCCGACCAAAACGATTGAGGGCAACTACCGATTTATGATGGTTGTCACAAAAACCAACCGGGGCATCGAAGTGACGGCCTACCAGGCCACCCCGATGGAGAAAAAACCCTGACCCGCTTCTCCCAAGTTCAATCCAACCCCACCCAAAGGAAACCCATGAAACGAACCCTCCTCCTCACCCTGATTGCCGGAATCACCTCCCTTCAGGCCCGCGAGATCCCCGTGGCCAACCCCGCCTCGCTGAAACCGGCCCTGGAATCAGCCTCCCCGGGGGACGTCATTATCCTGGCCAAGGGCAACTGGCCCAACACCGAGATCAGGGTGGATCGCGGGGGCACGCCAGAATCCCCCTTGGAAATCCGCGCGGAAAGCCCCGGAGAGACCCTCCTGACCGGCTCCTCGTTCCTCCTGATCAACGCCCCCCACGTGGTCGTGGATGGCCTCTATTTTACCCAAGGCTGCATTGATACCGAGAAGTTCTCGGTGATCCATTTCAAGTCGAACCACGGCACGGTCCGCAACTGCGCCATCGCGGACTACAACCCGGCCTCCTTTGAGGATGAGTACTACTGGGTGTTCTTTGAGGGCGACAACAACCTGCTGGAGAAATGCTACTTCAAGGGAAAGAACAACCTGCATCCCCTCGTCGGCAACGCCATCGAGGGCAGCCGCACCAACACCGTCCGCGGGAATTACTTCAAGAACATCCCCTATGCCTCGGCCAACGGCCGGGAAATCCTCCGCATGTGGGGGCCGGGCAAGTTCGATCCCAAGGATCCGGATGGAGCCTACTGCCTCGTGGAGGGAAATCTTTTTGACGGAGCCGACGGGGAGGGCGTGGAAACCCTCTCCCTCAAATCGAACCACAACCGGGTTCTCAGCAACACCGTCATCGGCACGCGCGGATGTCTGAATATCCGGCAGGGCGCCAACAACCAGGTCAAAGACAATCTCATCCTGGGTAAGGGCGTTGCGGGAGCCGGGGGCCTGCGCATGTCGGGCTTCAACAACACCGTGGAGGGAAATTATGTTTCCGGCTGCGACTGGGGCATCCGGATCCAGACCGGGGAGTACACGCAATCTGCCCTGACGGGCAGCTACGAGCCCAACCTGAAGAAGGGCGGGAAGAAACAGGAAGGGGACGAGGTCAACGTGGCCAAATATCCCCCGGTGAAGGATCTTCTGCTGACCGGCAACACTTGCGCCAACAACACCGGGGCCGATCTGGAAGTGGGGTTTGGATATAAAAAGCATTGGCCGGAAAACCAGCTGGTGCTCTTGCCCGAAAATTGCCGGATCAAAAACAACCGCTTCATCCGGCCCACAGGGGGAGAATCCATCATCGGCACGGTGGCCGACACCGCTCCGCCGCTCGACAAGCTGAACCTCGCGCCCAACCAGTACGAAAATAATGTTCTGCTGGGGGGAACTTGCGCCTATCCCCCCGCGGAAGCCGGCCTGAAGAAGGAGCCCCTTCCCTCCGGCTGGACGGAAGCCTCCGAACTCGGCAACAAAAAACCCCTCACCCCCGAGGAAGTGGGCCCCGCCTGGGTGGTCGCCCTGCGCAAGGCCGGTCAGTTTTCCATCGAGGATGACAAATCCTGCTACCGGGAGGACACCGGCTCCGCCGACGACAAGGCCGAGAAAAAGAAGAAGAAAAAGAAGAAGGACAAGGAGTAGGCTTTAGTCGCCCCCCGCGTCGTCCCCCTTCTTGTCTTTCTTGCCGGCATGGCGGCCGGTGCCGTCCCCGTCGTCGAGAATGCCCCCGGCGGGATTCAGTTTGTCCAGAGCTGCCTTGAGCTTCGACCTCGCCGCCACGGCGGCCGGATCCTGGCTATCTGCGGGAACCGGCTTTTCCTCAAACGGGGCCCCGCTCATGTCGTAGAGCTCACCCTTTTCGTTCAGCTTCCAATTCGAATCGCGAACGTACCACATCCGAGCCAGCTGGACGAAAGCCCACTCCCGGGGAGTTCCCTTCTCCCCCTTGATTTGGGGAAGGAAGCTCTGCCCGTCGATCGCCACGTTTGCGGGTAACCGGGCCCCGGCGGCCGCCGCGAAGGTCGGCACAAAATCGGAAAAATCGATCAGGTCGGCACAGCTCTTGCCTGGCGGCGTGGTGCCGGGCCAGCTCGCGATCATCGGCACCAGGCTGCCCCCCTCCTTCATCGAACCCTTAACTCCGTAAATTTTTTTGCCGCCCACGGTGGAGATCTCCGCCCCGCCCTTGGCGGTACCGTTGTCGCCGACAAAAAGCACCAGGGTTTTTTCCCTGAGCTGGAGGCGCTTCAACTCCTCTTCCAGCTTCCCCACCAGTTTGTCCATGTAGACGATATTGTCGTCAAACAGCTCCTTCGCACTGGCATCCGGTTTGCTGTCGGGCGTGGGGAGGATCGGGTTGTGGATGCTGGAAAGGGAATAATAGATGTAGAAGGGCTTCTCCCGGTTCCGGGTGATGAAATCCACCACCCGCTGGTGCATCAGGTCCGGCATGTACTCCTTGTCCTTCAGTTCCACCTGCTTTCCATCCACCGTGTACTGCTTCGCTTTGGAAGCCTGGCTGTTCCAGTAAATGCCGCTGCCCTTGTAGGTAAGATACTCGTCGAAGCCGAAATCGGATGGAGTAAGCGGCAACTGCCCCCACTTCCCGATCATGGCCGAAACATAGCCCTCCGGTTTCAGGATCTTCGGCATCATCGTTTCCTGCTCCGGGGTGAACTGACCGGTCTTGTCCTGGTTCGTCGCTCCGGTGCGGAACACGTAACGCCCCGTCAGGATGGTGGCGCGGGAGGGACCGCAAAGCGGCAGGGCATACGTGTGGGTGAATTTCATCCCTCCTTCGGCCAAGGCATCCAGTTGCGGGGTCTTGTGCTGGTCGGAACCGAAGCAGGACAGACAGTCGATTCCCAGATCGTCCGCCAGGATGAAGATGATATTCGGTTTCTCCGCCTTGGAAGTTTCCACCGCCCCGCGTGCCCAAGCCAGGAGGGCCAGCATCGCCAAAGTCATCGGCATGGTGATTTTTTTCATCGCTCGAATTCCCTTACGTTACTCCCCGTCGTCCTTGGATTTCATCTTTTTCTTCTCTTTTTTCTCTTTCTTCTCGTAACCGGATTCCGGCGAACCTTCCTCCCCCTGCTGGGGCTTGGCCTCGGGGATTTTGGCCAGGACGGCTCTTAATTTCGCCACGATCTCCGGTTTTTCCAGGGCGAGGTTCTTCTTTTCGAGCGGATCGGTCTCGTAGTCATACAATTCGAGAGTGGCTTTGTCTGCGGGTTCGCCGGGCTGTTTCCATTCCACCAGGCGGTAGCGCTCATCCCGGACCGCCCTCCCGATCAGTCTCCGCTTCGCCCCCTGCTCCGGCTTTTCCGACCGGGGGTAGGCGTGGAACACATAATCCTTCACCTTGTTCTTCGGATCCTGGAAAAGCGGCAAGAGGCTTTTGCCATCCAACTCCAGACCGGCGATTCCCGTCTCCGGTTTGGGCAGTCCCGCCAGCTCCACCAGGGTCGGATAAAGATCAACGGTCTCAATCAGGGATTGGGTCCGCTGGCCCTCCGGGATTCCGGGCCCGCTCATGAGAATTGCCGCATGGGTCGCCTGCTCATAGTTGGTGTGTTTGCACCACATACCGTGATCGCCCAGATGCCAGCCGTGGTCCCCCCAGACGACAATCACGGTGTTTTTTGCCAGCCCCGACTCCTCAAGCGCCGTAAGAACCTTGCCGATCTGGGCGTCGGAAAAACTGGTGGCGGCGTAGTAGCCGTGGATCAAATGCCGGGCGAAATCATCGGGAAACGGCAACTCCTCGACCGGCAAGTTCCGGTATTTCAGGATTTCCCCGGAGGTGGTCGGGGCGTAGGAAGGAGCCCCCTCCGGAGCGGTCCGGAACCCGGCCAGTTGAAAATCCGCCGGGCGGTAGAGATCCCAATACTTCTTGGGGGCCACAAACGGAAGGTGGGGCTTGTGAAAGCCGACCATCAGAAAAAAGGGTTGGTCCGGATTTTTTTGGAATTTTTTCAGCCGTGCCACCGCCTCTTCGGCGATTTTGCCGTCGGTGTAGAAATCGTCCTCCACTTCCCCTGCCTCGGTCGGCGCACCCTTGCCTTTACCTTCCGGCGAGCGGTTCTCCGGATTCGCGTAGACCTCCCCTTTGAATTCCTGGTGCGGAACCGACCAGGTCGGCTCGTCGTTCATGTTGGGATGGTAGATCTTCCCCAACCCCTCCACCTCATACCCTGCCTTGCGGAACGTCTGCCCCATCGTCACCACGTTCGAGTAGGCGGGGATGTCCCGGAAATAGGTTCGCAGGTCGTAGAGGCCGAGATTCTGCGGGCGGATTCCCAGCATAAGCGAGTTGCGGGAGGGCGCGCAGACCGCCTGGTTCACGTACGCCTTTTCAAACACCATTCCCCTGGCCGCCAACCGGTCCAGGTTCGGGGTCTTCGCCACCGGATCCCCAAAGCAGCCAAGGATCGGCTTAAGATCATCCACCGCGATAAAAAGAACATTTGGTTTTGTGGGGGCCGAAACCCCGGTTGCCTGCCACAACCAGAATAAGGCCAAAACTTGGGCCAAGGATCGAATCACCCGAAAATTTTCGCACGCCCCCCGCAAGGAGGGAAGTAAAGTTAACTGGTTAACTTTTTTGGCATCACCTGATGGCGGGTTCATGGGTCCGGTTTGGCGTGATTTTGTGACTACCGGTTGCATGATAACACGATGCCTGCGCCAGTCATCCTGTTGCCACTTACCTCGGAAGAGGCCAAGGACTTCTTTCCTCCGCCGGTTCAAGGCAAATTGGATGCCCTTCCCGTCCGTCAGCTTCCCATTCCCCTACCCCTGAACGATTCCTCTTCCTGGAAATCGATTCTCCAAGAACACCGGCCGGAAATCCTGCTCTGCGCCTGGGGTTGCCCACCCCTTCCCGAGGACCTGCCCGTCGGCCAAACCGGCCAGCTGCGCTATGTCGCCTATCTTGCCGGGAGCGTGAAGAAGCTGGTTCCGCGCAAGCTCATCGAAAACGGCCTGCTCGTCACCAACTGGGGCAACGCCATCAGCCGCACCATTTCCGAATGCGGCCTTCTCCTCATTCTCACCGCGATGCGCCGGGCCGGATACTGGAACGTCGCCATGCACCGCGACGGCGGCTGGAAGGACGGAATGAAAACCGTCACCCAGAGCCTCTTCTGCCGCAGCGTCGGTCTCCACGGTTTCGGCGCCATCGCCCAGGAAATGATTCCTCTCCTGCGCCCCTTCCATGTCTCCATTTCCGCTTTCTCCCCGAGCGTGCCGGATTCCGTCTTCCAAAAATATGGCGTCGCCCGCTCCCCCTCGCTCGAACATCTTTTTACGGAACACGACATCATCGTCGAACTCGCCCCCTACACGCCAAAAAACCATCACATCGTCACGGAAAAGCTCCTCCGCTCGATCCAACCCGGTGGCGCCTTCATTAACATCGGCCGTGGCCCCGTCGTGGACGAGGGCGCCCTCATCCGCGTGGCCCGCGACCGTCTCAACGACCTCCAGATCGGTCTCGATGTCTACGAAACCGAGCCGCTCCCCAAGGACTCCCCCCTCCGCGGCATCCCCAACATTGCCCTTCTGCCCCATATCGCTGGCCCCACCAAGGACCGCCGCCAGGACACCGCCTCCTTCGCCATCGAAAATCTCTCCCGTTTTCTCCAAGGCCAGCCGCTGGAATCCCAGATCACGCTCGATGTCTATGACCGCGCCACGTGATCCCGCCCGCTCGTACCTGACCTGCTTCTCCACCATGGGGTGCACGGAACTCACCCTCCCCCAGGTTCTCGCCCTCGCCGACCAGTTCTCCATCGACTGCCTTGAACTGCGCTCCCTCGAAAACCGCACCGACCTCCCCGCCTATCTGACGGAACAACCGGGCGGCCTACCCGCGGTCCGTTCCTCCCTCTTCCGCCATCCCGCCCGGGTCCTCGGCACCTCCTTCAAACTCGTCGGCGATAACGAGGCCGGACGCGCCGCCCTTCTCTCCTTCGCCCGACTCGCCGAGGAGATCGGCACTCCCTACCTGCGCATCTTCGGAGGCGGCACCTGGGGCACCCCGCTCAGCGACGAAAACTACCGGCAGGCCGTCGAAGTTCTCAACTGGTGGCAGGGGGAAAAAAAGAAAAACTCTTGGCAGACCGAAATCCTGATCGAAACCCACGACGCCTTCTCCGCCACCCCGCCGTTTTTCCGGCTCTTCGAACTTCTCGGCCGTTCCCACCCCATCATC
>RGTE01000044.1 GCA_010025475.1 Verrucomicrobiota bacterium | reverse complement strand
GAAAGGCCCTTTCGCCTCAACTGGAAGCACTCTGATAGCGGCGCAATCCGAGAACGAAGAAAGCCGTGGCCAGAACGGCCACCAGAAGGCCGGACAGGAGAAAAAGAAAAATGGGCAATGGTGCCAGGCCCCGGATCAGGGTGGAAGCCGGCACGTTGGCCACCAGCAGAAGAGGAAGAGCGAAAGTGAAGACGACCCGGAACCAACCTGTGGCCGCTTCCCGGGGAATCCGGGCAATATGGAAAATAGTGTAGTAGCCCAGCAGAACCGACTCGGCCCGGATAATCCAAAAGGTGAGGGAGACGAGACCCATCAGGACGGCGTAGTGGACCAGGAGGCCGGCCAGAATCAGGCCGAGGTAGGCCAACATTTCAGGCGGGGAAGGATGCAGGCCTAATCCTTGGATCGCGCCGCCCAAAACCACGGTAGCGATGGCCCCGTTGGCCAGCGGGCCGATTTCAAGATGCGAGGTGCTGACGAGAAACGCGGGCGGGGCAGGCTTGAGCAGGACGAAGTCGAGTTTTCCGGTGCGGACCAGTTCGGGGAGTTTGGTGAGCCCGGGCATGAGAAATGCGGTGAAGAGCTGGATCACCAGTTGATTGGTGGCTACCAGAATGATCATCTGGTTCCGGTTCCAGCCGGCGACCTCGTCCACGTGATGATAAATGACGCCGATGAAAGCGAGTTGGATCACAAACCAGGCCAGCTCCACCGCCACCCAGACAAAAAAACTCGCCCGGAACATCAGCTCCCGGGTGGCCGCGTAGCGAATCTGCAGGAGCCAAAGACGGAGAAGCCTCATTTTAACCTCCGGCGGCGGTGTAGCGGCGCAGACCGGCTTTCCAGATGAAGTGGGCGAGCACCATGAAGAAAAGGGCCCAGCCGTACTGCAGGCAGAGGCCGCCTTTCCAGGCGGCTTCGGTCAGGTTTCCGCAAAGGGCGGCGGTGGGAAACCAGTACTCGTAGGCGAACGGCAGAAGTCGAACGACGGCAAAGACGGGTGAAGGAAGAAGATCCAAGGGAAAGACGTGGCCCCCGGCGAGGAACTCCAGCGCATAGATCAGAAAAATCAGGGCGCTGACTTCCAGGAGCCAGAAGGCGCTGAGGGAAAGGCAGAGGGTCAGGCTGAATTGGAGCAGCGCGGAGCCAATCAGGGCGGGGATTCCATGGATGAGGTTGAGGCTCCCGATTTCAAGATGGGTGGCGCGACCCAGGAAAAAAAGAGCAAGCGACACCGGAATCACCGCGGCGACCAGATAGGCGCAGCGTCCGGCGGCAAAGAGAGCGCCGCGGTAGAGCCCGTAGGGCAACGGACGGAGCAGGATGGGGTTGAGCATTCCCTCGCGGATTTCAATGGCGATTTGAAAGTCGTCATCGGAGGGTTGGGATACCGCCTCCACGATGAGCATCATCCCGTAGTAAGTGAGGATTCCGGCCAACGTGTAGTTTCCCACCGTGTCACGTCCCTGAAAGACCGCGCCCCAAAAGACCCAGGAAACCAACAAGGGCAGGGCGCTGAACGTGGCGCGGAGGAAATAGTTCCAGCGGTACGCAAGCTGGCGTTGCAGTCCGAGGGAGAAGACGGCGGGAAGGGCGCGGAGGGTCGTGGTCACCGTTTGCGCCGGAGGTGGGTGGGCAGAATGCCCAGTTCCGTGCGGTATTTGGCGATGGTGCGGCGGGCGACCGGGACACCGCGTTCCTTGAGTAGTTCCTCCAGCGTGGCGTCTGAGTAGGGTTTCTCCGGATTTTCGCGGCCGACGATTTCCGCGAGGATCTCCTTCGCGCTGGTGTTGGCCACCGCCGGACCCTCGCCGTTCTCCCCACCCACGGCGGTGGCGAAAAAGAAACGGAGCGGGACCACGCCAAAAGGGGTGCGGACGTATTTGTTGGCAACGGCACGGCTTACGGTGGTTTCGTGCACCCCGATTTCCGCGGCGGCATCCGTCATGGTGAGGGGGCGGAGGGCAACGGGCCCTTCGGCAAAATAATCCGCCTGCCGGCGGCTGATCACCTCGAGGAGTTTTTGCAGGGTCTGCTGACGGCGCTCCAGAGCCTGCAGAAGAAAGCGGGCGGAGCGGATCCGCTCCTTGAGGTAGGTGCGGGTCTGTTCGTCGGCCGAGCCATCCCCGAGCAGATCCTTGTAGAGGTCGCTGATGCGAAGACGGGGAAGCAGGTCGTTTTCCAACTGCGGGATCCAGCGATCCCCATCTCGAACGAAGTAGGCTTCAGGGCGGACGACTAGGTCGGGTCGGTCCGGGGCGTAGGCGGCGCCTGGCCGCGGGGAGAGGCGGGCGATTGCCTCGGAGGCAGCCAGAACCGAGTCGACCGGGACAGATAAGGCGGCGGCAAGGTCGCCGAATTTCCTTTTCCCGAGAAGGTCGAAATGATCGCGGATGATGCGGGCCTCCAAGGAGTCGTCCCGCCCGCGCGCGTGAAGCTGGAGTAAGAGAGCCTCCGGCAAGGTGCGGGCGGCAATGCCGGGAGGGTGGAACGACTGCACCAGATCCAAAGCCTGGGCGGCCATTTCCTTTGGGACCTTGGCGGCCGAAGCGATCTCAGCTAGCTCGGTGCGGAGGAAGCCGTCTTCGTCCAAATTTCCGATGATTTCAGAGGCGGCCGCGCGCAGTTCCGTGGAGGCCGCGTCCAGAGCCAGTTGGGATTCGAGATGCTCGGAAAGCGACTCGGGCCGGACGGTGGATTCGAGGATGGCCTGCTTGGGGTCGAGCTTGGGCCGCTCGGGGCGGAGGGAGGCCACCGGCCATTCCAAATCGCCTTCCGGTGACTCCGTTTCCTCATTCTCCGAACTCGCCGCTTCCGTCGGTTCGGGATTCGGCGATTCCTCTTCCAGCACGGGGTTGGTCTGGAGTTCCGACTGCAAAAGATTTTGCAGCTCCAGGGCGGGGGTCTGGAGCAGTTGGAGGGACTGCTGCACCTGGGGCGAAATCGTGGTGGTTTGCCGCAGGGCGGGCTGCAGGGAAATCGACATTCGGAATATTTTGGGATTGGGCCGGGGCTGAAAAAAGGCAAAAGACACCATGGCCGAGGTGATTTTGACGGTGCTGGGAAGCGGAAGCCGCGGGAACTCCCTTCATCTGGAGCATGGGGGGGCGGCCCTTTTGGTGGATGCGGGGCTCAGTGCCAAGCAACTGGAAGCCCGGATGGAGGAGGCGGGAGCGACCGCGGCGGAGTTGTTGGGGGTGATTCTGACCCATGAGCACGGGGACCACACCGCCGGTTTAAGAACGTTTTTGAAAAAAAGAAAGATACCCGTTTTTGCCTCCCACGGGACGAAAGATGCGTTGGAGCCGGAGTTGGCCACGGCGGAATGGCGTTCCTTTGAAGCCGGGGCGCTCGTGGAAATTGGCGGGTTCAGGATCGAAACCTTCCCTGTTCCCCATGATGCCGCCGAGCCGATCGGGATGCGGGTGAGCGCCGGGAAGGTGAAAGTCGGGCTCATTTCCGACTTGGGATTCGTGACGCGGCTCGTGGTGGAGCGGTTGAAGGGCTGCCACGCGCTGGTCTTGGAGTCGAACTACGACGAGGCGATGTTGCGGGAAGAGGAAAAGAGGCCTTGGTCGGTGAAGCAGCGGATTTCCGCCCGGCACGGGCACTTGTCCAACGGGGCCGCGGCGAAGCTGGTGGAGGAGGTGGCAGGCCCGGAGTTGAGGGAGTTGTTTCTGGGGCATATCAGTGAGGACTGTAACCGTCCGGAGTTGGCGAAGAGGGCGATCGAGGAGGCGCTACGGAAGTCGGGCCGAAAAGGGGTTCGAGTCCACGAAACTTCGGCCGAGCGGGTGGGGGAGAGGGTCGAGATTCACGCCGGGAAATAGGGTTGCGCGTGGGTCTAGCCGATAGGATAATTTCAACTCAACGCGGGCGTAACTCAGTTGGTAGAGTGCAACCTTGCCAAGGTTGATGTCGAGGGTTCGAATCCCTTCGCCCGCTCCAGTTTTAAAATTTGAATCCATGAACTTTCTTTGGGGAAATTCGATCGCCCTGTCCTGGATGTGGGGACTGGGGCTCTTTTTCAGCGTCCAATTCTCCCTGCAGTACGGGCTGTTTGGGCTGCTCACCTTTGCCATCCCCAACGCGTTGGGCTTGATGATTTTTGGGGGATTGACCCAGTTGATTGCCAAGCGGGTTGGAAATGGTCCGGACGCCCTGGGTTCTTTTTTTGCCAACTGGTCCCGCCCTTACCGTTTTGTTTTTTTTCTCTACCAGATTCTCGCCATCACCCTGACGGTTTTTGCCTTGGTGCGGTATGGATGGCAGCCCCTCGGTTTGGAGCCGTCGGGACTTTACCTTCTCCTGACCATCCTCGTGATCTTGGCGGCGGCTACCTTGTTTGGGGAAGAGTTCGACATCCGCCGGATCAAGTTCAGCCATGGCGTGCTGGGACTCATTGCCTTAAGTGCCATCGTCCTGCTTTCTTCCCAACTGCCCAACATAGGGAGGGGCAAACCCATCATGACGGGAGTCAATCCCTTCATGGGCCTGAATTTCTGGGGTTACGCGATCCCTATCTGCGTCGGACTGACCCTCGGCCCTTGGCTGGATTTGCAGCAGTGGCAGCGCGCGATCCAGATCCAGCGGGAAGGAAAATCGCCGCTGCTCAGCTACCTCTACGGAGGTTCCCTGTTCTTTCTCCTGCTTCTGGCTCATGGAACCTTGGCGCTTTGGGTTGCGGGTCAAATGGGGGGAGCGCCGATGCGGCAGGGAATCGATGGGTTGGCTTATGGGGAGGATGGCGTGACCCGGTTTTTGTGGAGCGTCGCATCCCTGCATCCCTGGGCTTTCGGGGCGTACGTGGTCGCTTTGTTTGTGATGACGCTGAGCACGCTCGACAGCGGATATGTCGCGTTACGCTGGCATCTGAGCAAGTCAGGCGGGGCGGGCCGGCCCTTTCCGCTGAGCCTCCTGCCGGAGGGGTTACTGGCCTCGCCGGTGCCGGCTCTGGTGTTTACGGGACTCTTCACCCTGACCGCGGTCTATCTGCGGCTGGAACTCGAATACTTCATGATCTTTTATGCCACCTTTTTTGTGGGCTATGCGGCCTTGGCTCTGGTGCGGGCCTTTCATACCGGGCAGGGCAACGCCTTGCCGCAGGTCAAAATGTTCTGCGTGGGAAGCGTGGCGGTGGTGATTTTTGCGTACGGCTATTTTCTTTCCAACCCGTGGGGCATGATCGTCGGGTCGATCTTGCCGGTCGGTTATGTCGGCTGGATGTTGTTGAAACCGGGGGCGGGCCATGAGTTTGTGAAGGGAGTGGAGGAACTGGAGGGCACGGCGGGTGGGCCCAGCGGGGAGTTTGTGGCAGCGGCGGAAAAAGAGGAAAAAATCGAGCCGGGAAGAGTTGTGCCCTTCCCGAAGTCGGAGGGAGTGGTGGCGACCGATCTGTTTGGCCACTTCGAGGGAAAGTGGTTTGTCCACACTTTCGTGGCCACCTATGCGGACACCAACTCCGTGGGGAATGTCTACTTCGGCATGTATGCGATGTGGGTGGGGAAGACGAGGGAGCTGTTTTTCAACCGATGCCTGCCCAAGTTCAACCTGAAGACCACGCCGTACTACATCCTGACCCGCTCGTTCGAGCACAAGTTCATGCGGGAGACGCGGGAATTTGAGCGGGTCAGTGTCAAAATCAGGGTGGGAGAGTACAACCGCAAGTTCGTCACCCTGGAACACGCCATCTTCGATTCCGCCGGCCATCAGCTGGGCAAAGGCAAACAGCAGCTTATCTTTGTGTCTTCCAGTGACTACAAACTCCTCGATATTCCCGATGAGGTTTACGAGGCGTTCGTTGCCTACGCCTAGCCCGGTTCTTTTACCCGGCTAGTTCGCGGGCTCTCCGTAGGCCGGTTTCGCGGTCGGTTACCTTTCCTTCCAGTTGTTCGTCCATGAGTTGATGGAGAATTTCTCCCATCCGCGGTCCGGGCGGGATGCCGAGTTCCTGAAGATCGTGGCCGGTGACAAGCGGCTTGGGTTTGATCTCCTCCTTGGAAAACTCCGTCAGCTTGGCTTGAAGAAACCGGTAGATGTCCAGCTCCCCGTGGCTGGCGGTGCAGTCGATCCGATGAAGCTCCAATTCCTCGAGGAAAGTGGGGCGGGCCAGAAGGCGCTTCAGTGTGCTGACCCGCATCTGCGGGGCGTCCTTGAAGGCCATGTGGTTCGCGATGCAGGCAACGACGGCCTCGACCTGGTCATTGGAAAAGCGGAGCCGGCGAAGAATCTCGTCCGCCATCCGGGCGCCGACCCCCTCGTGCCCGAAGAACCGAATGCGTCCGGAAGGTTCGGTGCGGGAGGTGCGGGGCTTGCCCACATCATGCAACAGGGCGGAGAGGGCCAGCACGGGGGAAGGATTCTTTAAATGGGTTAGAAGCAAACGGGTATGGACCCAGACATCCCCCTCGGGGTGATGCTCGGGGGATTGGGCGCAGCCCCGCATTTCCAGAAGTTCAGGGAGCCAGACGGCCACCAGGCCGGAGCCATGGAGAAGATCGAGTCCGCGGGCCGGATCGGAGCTGGTGAAAATTTTGACCAGTTCGTCCCGGACGCGCTCGGGCGCAAGGTTCTTGGATTCTGGAGCGAGGCAAACCAGCGCCTCCCAGGTCTTCGGCTCGATCGCAAAGCCGAGTTGGACAGCGAAGCGGATGGCGCGGAAGAGGCGCAACCGGTCTTCCTGAAAGCGGGAGGCGGGATCGCCGATGGCGCGGATGATTTTGCCATCGAGATCGGCGCGTCCCTGCACAACATCGAGGACCTTTTCCTGCAGCGGGTCAAAGAACATGCCGTTGACGGTAAAGTCGCGACGCCTGGCATCCTCCTCGGCGGTGGTGAAGGTGACCGAAGAGGGGCGACGGCCATCGAGGTAAGGTCCGTCCACGCGGAAGGTGGCAATTTCGAAGACATGGTCGCCCTGTCTGAGCCGGATCACTCCAAAGGCTTTGCCTTGGGGATCGGAAGCTTTGGGGAAGATCGCCTGGACTTGGTCGGGGGTGGCGGAGGTGGCGATGTCGACATCGGGGTAGGGTCGGCCGAGAAGGGCATCACGGACACAGCCGCCGGCGTAGACGGCTTGATGGCCGGCCTCGGTGAGGCGGCGGACAATGGCTTCTGCCTCCGGGTGGCGGATCATTTGGTCGGGGGAGATTTAAGCGTGAGGTAAGCGAGGCCGCCGAAGAGGCTCCAGAACAGGCCCATCCCGTAAATCAACAGGGAGTAGGCGATGGCGGATTCGGCGTCCTGACTGATGCCAAGATGGATGAAAAGAAACACCATCACCCCCTCGCGGACCCCATGTCCACTGACGCTGATGGGCAGGGCGGCAGCGGAAAAAACGAGGAGGAGAATCAGCCCGGCGAGGGGATAGTGGATGGGGAGGCCGAGGGAACGGGCGAGGAGGGTGGCCGCGGCGAAACTAAAGAGGTGGACAGCGACCGAAACAATCACGGTGCCAACGGTGGTCCAACCGCCGTGCATGGTATCGCGCAGGGCGTGCAGGAGATCAAGAATCACGGTGCGCCCAGGGAGGTGGGCCGGCAGGGGCAGATTGGGGAGAAGGCCGGGAATGACGAAAGCAAGAATCAGAAGTGTGGCTGCCGTCGGGCCCAGCCAGGGAATGGCTTGGGCAATGGGCGCAAAGGAAGGATCCTGAGCCAGCCGTGGTGCGGTCGCGGGAAGGAGGAGAAGTGCCAAACCCAAGAGCACCGCCACGCCGAACACCCGGTCGAGCAGGATGGCAAGGGCCGAACGGGCCTTTCGGTCCGGAAACCAGCGGATGAGATAATAAAGCCGGATGGCGTCGCCACCGGTGGATCCAATCAGGAAAAGGTTAAAAAAGAACCCAACGAGGGTGAGGTGCAGGGCGCGAAAGAGGGAAAGGTGGATTTTTTGCAGACGAAGAAGAAACCAAAACCGGACTCCGCAAAGAAGTATGGAGACCAAGGTGAGGAAAAGGGCGGCGGCCAGCCAGCCGGGTTGGGCGGAAAGAAAACGGTGGCCGAGCTGTGGCCAGTTCACCTTTCCGGCCAGAAAGCCAAGGATCCCGGCGGTGACGGCCAGGCGGAACCAGGGGGCCAGACGGGCTAGGAGCGTGGGTGCTGGTTTTGCTTCCACCATGCGAGACTGGCACGGACGTCCTCGGCGGACACATCCGGAGATAATTCCAGGGAGACGTGGGCTTCCGGCGGGAGGATGGGTAGCAGTCGGCTCAGGGGAATTGAGCCTTGCCCCAAAGGCAAATGATCCCCCTTTTCGGGATGGTAATCGTGAAGGTGAGCGCCGATGAGGCGCGGGGCAAGGCGACGGAGATGCTGCCCGTGATCGATCAGGCCGAGAAATTCCTTGGCGGCGGCGTGACCGAAATCATGCCAATACCCGAAAGTGGGGGCGGGCAGTTTCTGTAGGATCTGCTCCCAAAAATCATCGGGAGGAATTTCCCGGACGTTTTCCCGGCATTCCAAGCCAAGTCGAATTCCCAGCGCGGCGGCTTTCTCGCCCAGCCGAAGCAGAATTTCCTCCACCCTGGGCCAAGTCTGCGCGAAGAAACGTTCCATTGTGCGGACCGTTTCCAGCTTTTCCCGGACGAAGGTGGAAGATCCCCGACCTCCGGACATGACGAGGGCCTCGAGCTTTTCCCCCCTTTTGCGGGGCCCCGCGGAGCCCAGGTGCAAAACGACCAGTTTGGCGCCCACCGTAGCCGCCGCCTCCAGGGTTTCCAGGGTGTGGCGCTCGGCCAGTCGTCTGGCGGAAGCCCGGGGATCCGAGAACTCGTAGGCGTTCGGGTGCGGCCGCAAAACTTCCACGGGGACGGGGCAAAAATTATGCAACACCGCGATCTTCGGCATGCCGGGTTGGCCATGTGCGGAAAGGACTCCCGGCCAGAGGCTGTAGCGTGTGTTATGTCCCAGTTCGACGGATGGGAAACCGGTTTCCGCCGCCTCGCGGAGAAGGGCGGCACCGTCCTGGACCCGATCCGCATGCCAGCAGGTGGAGAGGGCAAGTTCTTTCACCGGCACCATCTTCCAAAAGTGGCCCCAGGAGGGCGATGTAAAAGCGAAACGGGAGGTGTGAAACTGGCTGCCGGAACGGCTTCGGGTTTGAATGTTGGGGTGCGGGGTGGGAAAATAGCCAACGTGATTGCCAAAAAAA
>RGTE01000043.1 GCA_010025475.1 Verrucomicrobiota bacterium | reverse complement strand
GCCATCTTCCGGGCGACGGACAGTAATAATTATATTTCCCCGGTGACCAACACGGTGAGTCTAGTGGTCACCAAGGCAACTCCCATAATTTCCAATCTGCCGACCGCTACGGCGATCACCCTCGGGCAGGCGTTAAGCAACTCGGTCCTTAGCGGGGGCATTGCGAGTGTGCCGGGAAATTTTGCGTTCACCGTACCGGCAATGGTGCCAGGCGCCACGGGAAGCCAGGGGGTGACTTTTACACCTACGGAATCTGGTAATTATAACCCCGTGACCAACAATGTGACAGTCGTCGTTAACGCTTTGCCTTCCTCGCTGACCCTTAGCCCAGCCACTCTCGGGATCTTCAGCGCCACAACCGGAACAGCTTCCACCAACCAGAGCTATCTCCTTTCCGGGGTTGGCCTGACCAACTCCTTGAACGTGTCGACGTCCCCAGGATTTGAGATCAGCCTGACCAACGGTTCGGGTTACGGTTCATCCCTCGACCTGATCCCCAGCGGGGGAAATCTGGGTACCAACACTATCTATGTCCGGATGGCCTCCACCAATGCCCCGGGGGTGATCAACGGCACCATCAGTCATAACGGGGGGGGGATCAACAACCAGACCATCACACTCACGGGTGTGGTCTTTGCGACGAATGCCGCCGTTCCGATAACTTTGGCCAAATGGACCTTTGAAAATTTATCTCCCGGCACGAACATTAGTTCTTCCTATGGCCCGTTTTCCCCTGAAGAAGGCAACCATACCAATTTAGCCCAGTTCAGCGGTTTCGGTTTACACGTATCGACCAACACCGCCTTCAGCAGACCTACTGGCAATGGATCTCGGCAATCCTTGAGTTGTAACAATTGGACCACGAATGACTATTTTCAATTCACACTCAGCTCTTCCGGATACAAAAGCTTGAAACTTAAATTCGACCAATATTCAAGCAGTCGCGGGCCTTCCCAGTTCAATTTGGATTATAGTACGAACGGAGTAGTTTTTAGTACTTATACCAACTACAGCGTGCCTCTGATTAGCAGCCCAGGATTTTGGACTAATACCACTGTCGATTCTCGCAGCACTTTAATTTTTGATATGACGTCTGTCGGTGAAATAAATAACAAAACAAACCTTACCTTTCGTTTGGTTCAGCGAACGACTGCGGATATGTCGGGTACCAGTGTTACAAGCTCCGGAACGTCCAGAGTCGATAATGTTGAGTTTTCTGCAACTCCCCTCGCTATTAACTATCCTGTGCTAATTTTATTTGGTGGCCCTACCACCCATATCACCGTGGGAGGAGGGTGGTCGGATCCCGGGGTTTCTGCGTTGGATGCAGAGGACGGAAACCTTGCGGTTGTCACCAACGGGGCGGTGAACCCCAATGTCCTCGGTTCCTATCTCCTTGCTTATACGGCCACGGATTCCGCCGGAAACAGCTCCACCACCAACCGCACGGTGAATGTCCTGCTAAATAGTTTTAATTCCGTGGCCGCAGACTCTGACGAAAACGGAATTCCCGATCTGGTCGAGTATGCCTTGGGTGGGCTTCCCACGGGAAATCCGATTTCCATCCTCCCCAGCCCGGTCACGGTGGGAACCAATCTGAGAATTACCTTTCTTGCGCGGACCAATGACAGTTCTCTGCTGATCCGTCCCGTGGCCAGTACCAACCTGTCAGACAGCAACAGTTGGAACACCAATGGGGTCGTCAAGACTACCGGCGTGGCCACGAACAACGGCTTTGAGCTTCAGACATGGGAAACCCCGGTCAGTGGTGCGATCCGAAAGTTCTTGAAGATAAATATTTCCCGGTAAGCCTCGTCTTAGACCCCGCGTTTCGGGCAAAGATTTCTAATTTCGCAATGGAGGCAGTCGGGTTTTCGGGCGGAACAGCGGCGGCGACCGTGCCAGATCAGCAGGTGGGAAAACAAGGTCCACTCTTCTTTGGGAACAATTTTCATCAGGGCTTGCTCGACTTTCACGGGGTCGTGTTGGCGGGTGAGACCCATCCGGCGCGAAAGACGGCCCACATGGGTATCGACCACGACCCCTTCGGCCAGGTTAAAAGCGTTGCCGAGGACCACATTGGCGGTTTTGCGTCCCACGCCGGGAAGTTGATGGAGATGTTCCATCGTCCTCGGAACTTTGCCCCCGTGATTTTTGACCAAGGCGGCGGCACAGCCGCGGATAGATCTGGCCTTCGCGCGAAAAAAACCCGTGGTGCGGATCAAATCCTCAAGATCTGTAGTGGGAAATTCGGCGAAGTCACGGGCGGTGTGGCAGCGGGCAAAAAGTGCGGGAGTGACCTTGTTGACCCTTTCATCCGTGCACTGGGCGGAAAGAATGGTGGCGACGAGGAGTTGGAGCGGGTTGGAGTGGTTCAGTTCGCAATGAGCGTCAGGATAAGTCCTTTTGAGTTTGGAGATGATCTGGCGAGTTCTGTCTCGTAATAAGCTCTGAGGCTTTCGAATCACGGGCTAAAAAAATTCGTTTACGTTTACGAAATCTTGCAACGGGTACGGGAAAACCTAGGAAGCCGGGGCGGAGGCGGGCGGGAGGGAGTTGAGGACGAGAAGTGTGCTGACCATCTTACGTGCCTCGTTGTTCTTTTGCTGGCTGCGGCGGATCTTGGCCCCTTTCAGAAGCCCCTCAGCGGAGAATTCCGGCAGGCTGTCGTAGTAAAGATCGACCTTCTGGTAGTAGCTCACGGCCAGATCGAGCGGATCCAGCGGAGGTTTGCCGGCGCCTTGCTCGATCTGCTTGGTGGCAATTTTCTTGGCGGCCACTTCCTCGAGCCCCTTGCCGAAGGCTAGCATGGCCCGGGCCTTGGTCTCGTTGTCCGCCTTGTTGCTTTCGATGACTTCGGTCCAGAGATCAAAGGCTCCCGGTGACTCCTTGGATCCATCGTACTTGCCCGACTCCGCAAGGGTGTTTCCGCGTAGAAGGTTTGCCTCCTGAAGTTTTTCCGACCACGGATAGTCCTTGGCCAACTGGGCGAACTTCTTTTCTGCCTCCTCTTTCCGGCCTGCCTTGAAGTCAATGAGACCCAGTCCGAAGACCGCCGAAGCTTGGGCCCGGAGTTTGGGATCCTTCGGTCCGCTGGCGGGAAACTCTTTTTGGATCCTTTCATAAATGGGTCGTGCGTCCTCATTCTTGCCCGCATTGAGAAGGGCTCGGGCGAAGCGCTCCAGATCCCGCCAATCCAGCGTCACCTTGTTCTCAACCGACTTTTTGTAGGCGTCCTCGTACAGGCGCAGGGCCAAGGCAACCTGGTTGGCTTCAAACGGCACGCTCGCCTGGGCAAAGAGGATTTGGGCGACAAGCCCGGGGTTGGTGCTGGCCTTGGCGGCCAGGTCACGGAAGGGCTTAAGGCAGTCCTCCACCGGAGCCTCGCCCGCCTGGAAACGGAAGAGGGCAAGGTTGACCAGCTTGGCGAGGGTGGCGGCCACCTTGGCCTGACTCAGGCCCAGGATCGCCTGCGAATAGTTTTCAGTGGCTTGGTCGAGATACTCCTTCCACTTTTTCTTCTGATCCTCCGGAAGGCCGGAATAGGTGCCGAGGCTTTTGGCACGGGTCAGGTCCAGGTCGGCGGATCGCTCCAAGGCTGAGTAGGCGAGGTCGGAGACTTGGACCGGGGGAGGGGAGGTGGTGGCGTCCGGATAAAGCTCCTGAAAAAGCTCGAAGGCCTTGCGGTAGCCGGCGATGGCCTGGGCCTCATCCTTGGCCTCGGCAAAAGAAGCACCCCGCGCCAGGTACAACCCGATGTTGCGGGGCTCCTTGGGGAAGGTTTTCAGCTGTTCCTCCTGCGCCGCCAGCATCAGGTCGTTCTTTTTCTCCCGCAGGTAGGTCCGCCAGATCCGCTCCGAGGCTTCCACGGCCACCGGGGAATCTTTCCGTTTGGAGATCACGTTTTTCCACGCGGCCACCGCCTCGTCGGTCTTTTTTGCTTCCACCAAGGCGTCCCCCCTGGCCAGCAGGGCGGCCCCAATGTTTTCGGAATCCGGGTAGGTGGAGGCGAACTTGGCGAAGGCCTCCGCGGCCTCAGCCGGCTGACCGCCGGTGCGCAGGGCATAGCCCAACCGCAACTCCGCGTCCTCCTTGATCGAGGCGGTCTTGGCGGAAGCGATCAGCTCCTTCAGCTTGGCCGCACCTTCCGGAACCTTTTTCTCGGTGATGAGAGCGCTGGCATAAAGAAGCTGGGTGCTTTCGTAGCTTTCGTCGGAGACCTTGCGTTTGCCTCCTTTCACATCGTTGAGGAACTTTTCATAGTACTTGAGCGCCTCGGCGCCCTTGCCGGCCTTTTGGTAGGCATTGGCAATGAATCTGGGAATTTCATCGGCGAACCGCTCCCCGGCGGCTTTTTCCTGGGCGGATTCCAGACGTCGGATGGCCTCCTCGGTCTTTCCGTCCTCAAGCAGGGCCCGACCCACCAGATAATCCACCAGCCCGGCAACGCCTTTTTGGTCGGGATATTTCTGCCGGTACTCCTCCAGGCGTTTGTCGGCTTCCCCGGTGCGTCCCTGCAGGGCGTAGGTGAGGATGACCTGTTGTTCCGCGGGTCCGGCCAGATCCTTGCCGCCGAAACGGGCGACATGACGAAAGACCAACCGGGCCTCGTCGTACCGGCGGGTCTGCATGAAGGCTGCGCCGAGCTGGAGCAGGGCTTGGGCGGAGAAGTCGGGCCGGGAGCGCACCTCCTCGATCTTTTTCTGCTCCCGCTGGATTTTTTTCAGCTTTTCAGGGGAGGGGGTGGTGTCCCGGGCCACCTCGGCGCGCAGCGGGGCGAGGTTGGCCTCCAGCTTGGCGATTAACTCGTCCTTGCCGGGGACGGTGCGAAGGCGGGCGATAGCCTCGTCGTACCGGCGCGCGGTCAGATCCAGGCTGGCCAACTGCAGCGTGGCTTCGGCGGCGAGAGCGGGACTGCCGGAGGCGGCCAGCTTGGCGTAAATCTGTCCGGCGCGGGCGAGGGCGGCCTCGGCTTCGGTTTTTTTGAAGTCGGCCAGCAGTTCGTCGGCCCGGCGGGCTTCGGCAAAAGCCTGCATGTAGTCGATGTCGTCGAGGAATGCCTTGTCCTTGTCCGCCTTGCGGGCCTCATCGAGGGCTTGGCTGGATTCGGCGTATTTGCCGAGCAGGAGGTTGAGGCGGGACTGGAGAAGAAAGGCTTCCGCCCGGGAGGAGGATTCGGGGTAGTCCTTGAGAAAGGCGGCGATTTTTTGAAGCGCATCCTCGAATCCTTTCTTTCTTTCGGGCGACTTCTCGGGAGCGGAATCGGCCTGGCTGGCGGCGCTTTGGGCGATGAAGTAGGCAGCCTCCTCCTTCACATCTTTCTCGGTCGCGGTGGAGGCCACCTTGCCGTAGGCGGCAATGGCTTCCGGCCATTTCGAAAGGTTGTAAAGCGACCGGGCCTGAAGAAGGTAGGCGCTGGGCAGGTTGGGCGACTGTGGACTGTTCTTGATAAAGTCCCCGGCCAGCTTGGCGCACTCTTCGTATTTGCCGGAGTTGTAGGCCTCGAGAATCTTTTTGGCCGCCTCGGCGGCGTCCTGTGCTGGGAGAGAGGCGACGCCGAGCCAGAGGCCGAGGGAGAGGATGAACCAGGGGCTTGGGCGGACCTTCATGCGACTCCAAACCTTACGGTTCGAGGCTGATTTCGGCGAGCGGAACCGACCCGGAAAAGGCCCTTTTTTCCCTTGATTCCTCGGGGGCTTTGGCCAAATGATTTCTCTTCGATGATTTTGAACGAACTTGCCCCCGAGGGCCTGATTGCCTGACCGCCCGGTCGTCCTGATGCTTCTTTCCCTTTTCCTTTGAGCGCGCCCCGCCTCGTTCGGGCGCATCCCCTGTCCTGATGCAGGAGTACCGCGCCAATCACCGGATTCGTGCCCGCGAGGTTTTCCTCGTGGCTGCCGACGGCAAAAAGCTGGGGGTCGTCGGGATCAACGAGGCCATGGCGGCGGCCCGTCAGGCGGGGCTGGATTTGGTCGAGGTCAGCAGCAACAGCAACCCGCCGGTCTGCAAAATTCTGGATTTTGGCAAGTTCCGCTATGAACTGGCCAAACGCGACCGGGAGGCCAAGCGCCACAATCTGGCGGCCAAGGTGAAGGAGATGAAGTTCCACGTGAACATCGACCCCCATGACTACGCCACCAAGATGCGGCACGCGGAGGAGTTCCTCTGGAAGGGGATGAAGGTAAAGGTGGTGATGGCCTTCCGCGGTCGGGAGATGCAGCACCAGAACCTGGGACAGGACCTGGTGAAGACCATCCGCAACGATCTCAAGCAGGTGGGGATGGCGGATGCCGACCCGAAATTGATTGGCAAAAACATCACGATGATGTTAACTCCTCTCCCCGTCAAAAAGCGGGTCCGGCGCTGGACCACCGAGGAAGCCGAGGGGGCTTACGAGGAAGAGGAAGGCGAAAACGGTGCCCCTGAGCAGGCTCAGGCCACCCCCGAGAAAACCGCCAGTCCCAGCCCCTCGTAACAGGAGATCCTGCCATGCCCCGTCCGATCGCCCGCCGGAAGACGAAAAAGTCTGCCGCCAAGCGTTTCAAGGTCTCCGCCGGGGGCAAGGTTATGTTCTTCAGTCCCGGTCGCCGCCATCTTGCCTCCAGCAAGAACCGCAAACGGATGCGCCGTTTGGGCAAGGTTTCGGTGTTGGCTGAAACCGATATGGCCCGGATCACCGAGAATCTTCCCTTCCGCTAAGAGGTAATTCCCATGCCCCGCGCCACCAACGCCCCCGCCTCCCGCGAACGCCGCAAACGGATGGTGACCGCCGCCGCCGGCTATCGCGGCCGGCGCAGCAAGTTGTTCCGCTACGCCAAGGACGCGCGGATGAAGGCGATGTACTGGTCCTACCGGGACCGCAAGGCCAGGAAGCGCAATTTCCGCAACCTCTGGATCGGTCGGCTGAGCGCCGCCCTGCGCTCCCAGGGCCTCACCTACAGCGCCTTTGCCGGTTCCCTCCGCAAGGCCGGTGTGCAGTTGGACCGCAAGGTCCTGGCCGATCTGGCCGCCAACGAACCCTCGGCGTTCTCCGCCGTGGTGCAGGCCGTCCGCGGTTGATCCGCGGGGACCGGCCGTGTCCCAATCCTCTCTCCCCGATACCGCGGGGATCCGTGACCGGGCCCTGGCCGAACTTTCCGCCGCCGGCGATGCCGCCATCAAGCAAACGTGGCGCACCCGTTACCTCGGCCGACAAGGGGAGGTGCAGAAGCTGCTCGATGGATTGAAGTCCGTGGCCGCGGCAGACCGGCCTGCCTACGGGAAAGCCGTCAACGAACTCCGCCAGGCGTTGGAACAAGCTTGGGAGGAAAAAGGCGGGGAGGGATTGGCAGCCGCTTCCGCCGCCCCGGGTGAATTGGATCCCACGTTACCGGGTCGGCCGTACCCGTCCGGGGCGGTTCACATCCTGACGCAGACGCTGGACCGGATCGTGGATATTTTTCACCGGTTGGGCTTCTCCCTGGCCGACGGGCCGGAGATCGAGACCGAGCACCACAACTTCGATGCCCTGAACACCCCGCCGGATCATCCGGCGCGGGACGAGGCGGACACTTTCTACCTCGATCTGCCCCCGGGACCGCATGGCCGGTGGTTACTGCGGACCCAGACCTCACCGGTGCAGATCCGGGTGCTGGAAAAGCGGAAGCCGCCGGTGAAAGTGATCGCCCCGGGGCGTTGCTACCGGAGGGATGAAGTGGACGCGACCCACGGTCTTTTCTTCCACCAGGTGGAGGGTCTTTGTGTGGGGGAGGGGATTGCGCTGCCGCACCTCAAGGGGGCGCTGGAATTTTTCTTCGCGGAGCTTTTCGGGAGCGGGACAAAGATCCGGCTCCGGCCGCACTATTTTCCATTCACGGAACCAAGTTTTGAGGTGGATGTTTCGATTCCCGGAAGATTATTCCGCGGCAAGGAGTGGCTGGAGATCGCCGGTTGCGGCCTGGTGCACCCGAAGGTGCTGCGGGGCGTGGGCATCGATCCGGAAAATCACACGGGATACGCCTTTGGCCTGGGCGTGGAGCGGATCGCGATGGTTCGGCACAACATTCCAGATCTGCGGATGTTTTATGAGAATGATGTCCGCTTCCTGAAGCAGTTTGCGTACGACGGGGCGGTGTAGAGGTTGTTCTCTCGGTAGGGACGACCGTCCCGGTCGTCCGATAGAAAATCCAAGGCCGTCCAAACCATGATACGATCGGACGAGCCGGAGACTCGTCCCTACCGGCTTACAACGCTCAATTCAACTTTGAGTCGCTTCGCCAATTCGAAGGGCACGGGGTGGGCATCCGGCTCGGTGCTGGGTCGGCAGACGATGATCTTCACCCCGTAGCGAACAGCGTCGACGAGGCAGCGATCGCAGGGCGGGAGGGTGACGGCAAGGAGATAGGGATCCCCCGGTTGGCAAAAAGCGAGGGCATTGCTTTCCGCATGGGTGGTGAGGCGGCGGCGGAAGTCGCGATGCATGGCCTCCTCCTCGGTGAGGTCGATGCCGGGGGGTTGTCCGTTGAAGCCGATGCCGCAGACGCTGCCTTCTTTGCGGAGGATGGCGCAACCGACCTTGTGATAGCGGTCGGCGCTGGTGGGGGCAGCGGCGTCGGCCAGGCGCAGGGCCAGTTGGATCCATTTATCCTTCACAAGTGCAGGCTATTTTTCCGCAAAATGCAGCCGATGAACGATGCGGTGAAACACGGGGGCGAGAATGATCCCGAAGAGGGCGATCAGAACCAGGCCACAAAAAAGGGCGTAACCTGCGGAGAAAAGTTTGGCGGCGGTGTTGGGCAATTCCTGCCCATACACCGGCCCCATTCCTCCCATCAGCATGGCGGATTCCACCACGGCATCGGGCCAGGAAAGATGACCGATTCGCGTGTATCCGAGGACGCCGATGAGGAGGGTGACTCCCAGAATCGCCATGGCGATGCCGAAGTGGGAGAGGATGCGCCAGATAAAGACGTGGTGCGGGGCGACCGGCTGGCGATGGTGCTCAAAGGGCATCCTTTGGTGGTAGACAGGCTGAAGCTAAAGACCAAGAGACGGGAACGGCCCAAACCAAAAATAAGCGAAAAAGTGGGAAGCGTATTTCGAATAAGGGATATCGGATATAGGAAGCAGTCGATACCCTATCTTCCATATCCTCCTAATCCCTGCGGGTGGGAGTGGGCGGAGCTGGATTCGAACCAGCGAAGGCATAAGCCAGCAGATTTACAGTCTGCCCCGTTTGGCCA
>RGTE01000417.1 GCA_010025475.1 Verrucomicrobiota bacterium | reverse complement strand
TATAATTCTTGATGGAAACGCAGGGGATAGGGGCAAGGAATCCATCAAAAAAACGGATAACCGATCCCATGGATATTTTGGAGGGATCCTTAGCGAGAAAATACCCACCTTCCTTACCGGCGGAGCTATCCACCCAGTTTTGGGATTTGCAGTCGAGTAGGATGTGTTCGAGGAAGCGCTTGGGAACGTCGTTACGTCGGGCCAGTTCCCGGATGGGGATCGGCCCTCGCCCATAGTGCTCAGCAAGGGTGAAGAGCACCCTAAGAGCGTAGTCTGTTTTTTTGGATAGCTGCATATACGACAAAAATGATCGTATATATGATTAAAAATTCGTCAACAAGAATTTTTTGTAAAAATATGGGGCCCATTGGATGAATGCTGTAGGCAAGTGGAAGTTTGCAGTTCGATTCATAAAGATGCGACATAGCATAAGGCGTGGTCACGACTGAACTACTCAAGGCGCTGTTGGTGAGCTTGTGCCTGGGGGCGTTGATCGGGCTGGAGAGGCAGTGGGAGAAGGAGACTTGGCATCCGGGGAAACATGTGCTGGCCGGACTGCGCACCTTCACGTTCTGGTCTCTTTTGGGAACTCTGTGCGGATACTTTACCCAAACCGTCCACCCTTTCTTCTTTTTGGCCGGATTTCTGGCAATGGCCGTCTGGATCGCGATCTTTCTTTTTTATAAAAACCGATCCAGCACGGATCCGGGATACACCACGGGTGCGGTGGGTCTACTGACCTATCTGATCGGCGGCTTGGTGGCCTATGGTCAGGACAAGGCAGCGCTGATCCTGACCCTGACCGTGGTGATTTTGCTGGCCCTCAAGCCGTATGTGCATCAGGTGTCGCGTCGGTTCAGCAAGGAGGATGTGAGGATGGCGCTGCAGTTTGCCGCCATCACGGGGGTGATTCTTCCCTTGGTTCCGGATGAGCCGTGGGGGCCGTACGGAGCCTTCAACCCGCACTCGATCTGGTTGATGGTGGTCCTGGTTTCCGGAGCCTC
>RGTE01000416.1 GCA_010025475.1 Verrucomicrobiota bacterium | reverse complement strand
GCAAGATCCGGCTCGGGGATGTTTGGGTGGGAGGACATCACGCTTTCCACAAGTTCCCAAATCTTCGGGAACGGGATCTTTTCGTCCAGAAAAGCTTCCACCGCCACCTCATTGGCCGCATTGAAGACCCCCGGCAGGGTTCCGCCCGCCTCCCCCGCTTCCCGGGCCAGCCGCAGGGCCGGGAACCGCTTTTCATCCGGCTCTTCGAAGGTGAGCGCGCCCAGTTTGGGCAGGTCGAGCGGCGGCAGACCGCTCGGACGCCGCTCGGGATAGGTGATCGCATACTGGATCGGGAAACACATGTCGGTGACGCTGAGTTGGGCGAGAACCGAACCGTCCACGAACTCGACCATGGAATGGACGATGCTTTGCGGGTGAACCACCACGTCCACCTGCGCCATCGGCAGACCAAAAAGCCAGTGGGCTTCGATCATTTCCAGCCCTTTGTTGAACATGGTTGCGGAATCGATGGTGATCTTCTTGCCCATCGACCAGGTGGGATGCTTGAGCGCCTGAGCCACCGTCACCTTGGCCATCTCCTTGGCCGGCATCTGCCGGAAGGGACCTCCGGAGGCGGTCAGGATGATTTTGCGGACTTCCTTGCCGTTGGCCCCCTGCAGGCACTGGAAAATGGCGTTGTGCTCGCTGTCGACCGGCAAAACCTGTCGTTTCCTTTTGCCGGCCTCGCCCATCACCGCGGAACCGGCCAAAACAAGGATCTCCTTGCTGGCGACCGCCAGATCCTTGCCCGTGCGCAACGCCGCCAACGCCGGAGCCAACCCGGCCGTGCCGACGATGGCCACCAGGACCATGTCCGCTTCCGTTTCCTCCACCATCTTGACCAGGCCTTCCGGTCCCGCGAACAGGCGGGATCCCGGGGGGAGATGTCCGCGGATTTTTTCCGCCGCCGGGGAATCGGAAACCGCCAGGGAGGAAACTCCGAACTCCTTGGCCTGCTCCAAAAGCCGCGCGGTGCTTTTGGCCACGCCCAGACCGACGATCCGCATCTTCTCCGGCAG
>RGTE01000415.1 GCA_010025475.1 Verrucomicrobiota bacterium | reverse complement strand
ATGCGGAATTCGATGGCGTGGCGCTGGGGGCGGAGATTTTCGAATTCGGACGGGATCCGTTCCCCGGCGGCGATCTTGATCTGTTCCTTGACCAGGTCGATGCCGTAGACCTCCTCGGTCACGGGGTGCTCCACCTGGATGCGGGTGTTCATTTCAAGGAAGTAGTAGTTGCCCTTGCCGTCGACAAGGAACTCCATGGTGCCGGCGTTCTCGTAGTGGACGGCCTCGGCCAGCTTGATGGCGGCGCGGCCCATGCGCTTGCGGAGATCCCCGTCGATCAACGGTGAGGGGGCCTCTTCGAGAAGTTTCTGGTGCCGGCGCTGGATGGAGCAGTCGCGTTCCCCGAGGTGAACGATCTTGCCGCGGCTGTCACCGAGGATCTGGAACTCGATGTGGTGGGGCTCCTCGATGAATTTTTCCAGGTAGACCTCCGGGTTGCCAAAAGCCTTTTCGGCCTCCATGCGGGCGGCGAGGAAGCCTTTGACGAGGCTGACATCGTTGTGGGCGGGACGCATGCCCTTGCCACCGCCGCCGGCGACGGCCTTGATCATGACCGGATAACCGATTTTTTTGGCAGCCTTGATGGCCTCCTGTTCGGTTTGTACAGGGCCGTCGCTCCCCGGGGGGATGGGGACTCCGGCCTTGCGGGCATTTTCCCGGGCGAGGGACTTGTCGCCCATCCTCCGGATGGAATCGGGGGAGGGGCCGATAAAGCGGATGTTGCAGGACTGGCAGACCTCGGCGAAGTGGGCGCTTTCGGAAAGGAAGCCGTAGCCGGGATGGATGGCATCGACGTCCCCCACCTCGGCGGCGGAGATGATGCGGTCAATCTTGAGGTAGCTTTGCGGGCTCGGCCCTGGGCCGATGCAGATGGCCTCATCGGCCGCCTGGACATGAAGGGAATCGTGGTCCGGCTCCGAATAGACCGCCAGGGTGCGGATGCCGAGGTCCTTGCAGGCGCGGATCACCCGGAGGGCGATTTCGCCGCGATTCGCAATGAGGACTTTGTCGAACATGGC
>RGTE01000414.1 GCA_010025475.1 Verrucomicrobiota bacterium | reverse complement strand
CTGTCTCTTCGTATTTTCTCTCACCCCCCTGAACCAAGGATTGGTGGACTCATCCTCAAATGGCACGATCAAAACTCAGACTAAAAAAACTTCGAATAGATCAGTTACGTCCTCGAAGGAATGAAAACCGGGGACCTATCCCCAAAACCTATGAAGCCCCTCGGCCCTGCCGAAATTAAGAACCCGATCTTCTCTTCCGCTTCAGCTGCAACTGCGCCGTCGAACGCTGGATCAGGGCCATCAACTCCTCCGCCTCGGGTCCGGCCTTCTTCTCCATCAATGCCTTCTTCGCGTTTTCCAACGCCCGCTCCACCGCGTTCTCGTCAATGTCCCCAGGCTTCACCGCCATGTCGGTGAGGATGGTTACCCGGCTGCCGGTGATCTCGGCAAAGCCCCCACCCACCGCCAGCTCATCCCCCTTGGAGTGGGCCTTCAGGTCCAGCTCCCCGGGCATGATCTGGGTCAGCAACGGCACGTGGCCGGGCAAAACCCCCAGCTGACCCTCCACCCCGGGCAGGACGACCTGTTCGACATCGTCGTCGAACGTCTTCCCCTCCGGGGTGACGATCACCAATCTGAGTTTGCCGGCCACTTTTCTTTTCTCCTTAGCTTTTCGCCACCGCCGAGATTCCGCCCTTCATGTAGAAGTTGGCCTCGGGCACGTCGTCGTGCTTGCCCTCGAGGATCTCCTTGAAGCCCTTGATCGTGTCCTTCACCGGCACGTACTCGCCCTTCGTCCCCGTGAACACCTCGGCCACGTGGAACGGTTGGCTCAAAAACCGCTGGATCTTCCGCGCCCGGTAGACGGTCAGCTTGTCCTCGGGGGAAAGCTCGTCCATGCCCAGGATCGCGATGATATCCTGCAGATCCTTGTACTTTTGCAGCACCCGCTGGACGCCACGCGCCACCTCGTAATGCTCCTGGCCCACGATCTCCGGCGCCAACGCCTTTGAGGTCGAAGCCAGCGGATCCACCGCGGGATAGATGCCCAACTCGGCGATGGAGCGCTCCAACACGATG
>RGTE01000413.1 GCA_010025475.1 Verrucomicrobiota bacterium | reverse complement strand
CGGTCTTTTTGAAATTCGGTTAAAACCTGTTCGTAGTTCCGGACGGTGTTGCCGGACAGTCCCCGCTCCTCGCCGAGATGGCGGAGAAACGCGACCGCGAGAGGATCCGCGGCCGCCTGAAAACCAAGGCGCCATCGGCCGCGGCAGCCCGGGCTTTGGCGGTTTTGGCCGACTTGGGCTTGCGCGGTTCCCGCGGCGGGAAGTCGAAGGAAACTTTTCCATCCTTCCAGACCAGGAAGGCGGAAAAGGGCCGCCGCGTTTTCATCGACACAAACTTCTCCAGCAGACCGGTCTTGCCGTCCTTGAGCAGGGCCTGCAGCTCCGCTTCGGTGATGTCCCGGCCGAGGATTTTCTTGGAAACCTTGAAGGTGCAGGTGGACGGCTTGGAGACGCTGTGTTCGCAGACGTAGCGAAGGAGGCTCTGGAACATCTTGCCGCCACAGGCCGGGCATTGGCCCAGCGGTTCCTGGCCGGTGAAGTCCAAGGTTCCCTCCTCTTCGCCGACCACCAACTCGATCTTTCTTCCTTCTCCCAGCTTCAACCCCGCCGAGAAAGGCCGGCCCAAACGGCTGCGGAAACCTTCCACGAGTCCCAAGGTTCCCTTCTGCAACAGTTCCAGAAACTCCGGGGCCTCGATCCTTCGCCCGGCGAGAACCTTCCGGACGGAATACTTCCCGTCCACCGTCCGATATTCCCGGAGCGTCTCTTCGAACTCCTGCCCGGTTTCCGGATCCTTGAAGTCCAGCTTCCGCAACACGTGGTCCTTGTCCTGAAAGGCGCGGATTTTTTCCACAATATCCTTCGTGACGTTTTGGATCTCCCGCATGAACTCCTGCCGCTTCAGCTTGCCATGCTCCATCTCCTTCAGCTTGTGCTCCCACTCCCCCGTCAGTTCCGGGGAATGCAGAATTTCAATGCCCAACGCGTCCAGGGTCTCAAACAGTCCGAAGGCCTTGGCGGTCGGCACCAGTTCCCGACCCATGCGGCGAATGTACTCCTCCCCGATGAGGGTCTCGATGG
>RGTE01000412.1 GCA_010025475.1 Verrucomicrobiota bacterium | reverse complement strand
TGGTTGGCCAGTCGCGAGAGGTCGCTCGCATCCTCGAACCGGAAGGTCTGCAGGTCGGCGAGGGAGTCGGCCCGGTTCCGGCCGAGGATCGGCCCGAAGGATGGCGTGGAAAGCGGGTCTGGTTTCGCGAATGGGGCCGTGCCGACCCAGCCCACGCCGGTCGCGGCCAATGCGGGGGTGTCGGAGTTGTAGCGATCGGTCTTGCCGCCCGGCTTGCGGCCGAGCATCTGGCTGCTCTGCTCGTTGACGGCCGGGGCCTTGGCGGCGGCAATCTTGGCCCCCAGAAAGGTTTCCCGCTCCGCCACCTTGGCCCGGTAGGTTTCATCGACCTCGGCCAGCTTCTTCTTCTGCTCCGGCGTCAATTTCCTCTCGGGTTCCTTGGACGCTAATCTCTCCATCGCAAGCTCATACGCGGTCTTCATGAAGGGAAAACATTAAAAAAACCCCCTGCCCCCGTCCATCCGTAACGTTGCCGTCACCTTGCCCCCCTGCTCCTGCTTGGGTTAAGATCTTCGATGGATTTTTCCTCCCTGCAGCTGGCTCCTTCGATTCTCCAGGCCATCGAGGAGCTTGGTTTCAAAGAACCCACCCCGATTCAGGCCCAGGCCATCCCCGTAGCCCTGACGGGACGGGATCTGATCGGGTCTGCCCAGACGGGCACCGGCAAAACCGCCGCTTTTGCCCTGCCCATCCTCCAACATCTTGAAAAACCCGGCCGCCTCCGCGCCCTCATCCTGGAGCCCACCCGGGAGCTGGCCGACCAGGTGGCTGAAGCCCTTCGAAAATTCTCCAAACACACCGGCCTGCGCATCGGCCTCATCTACGGTGGGGTCGGCTACGGCAATCAACGGGAGCAAATTCAAAGGGGAATCGACATCCTCGTGGCTACACCCGGCCGACTGCTTGATTTCATGGATCAGGGGGAAATCCATCTCGCCCACCTTACCCATTTGGTCCTGGATGAAGTCGACCGGATGCTCGACATGGGTTTCCTGCCGGACGTCAAAAAAATCGTCGGTT
>RGTE01000411.1 GCA_010025475.1 Verrucomicrobiota bacterium | reverse complement strand
TCGTGGTGCCATTATTATTACCTTGTGATACGGCACTAAAGGTTAAGCCTGAGGGCACACCCGAGGTCGGTGTATCCGTTTGAAAATTCCAATAGACATTGTCGGCAAAAACGTTTGCACCTGTACTTATCCACACGAATGCAATCAGCGCGAGAGCTACGCCTCGCGCAGAAGATAGGATAGGGGTTATGGGATATCGGAAATTCCTGTAGCCTACAGCCTGTAGTCTGTAGCCTTCTCCATCACTAAGGACTAAATTGCTAAAAGCCTTCTGCACGGTTTGGAACATGGACAGTCCTCCGGTACGACGTTGAAACCTCACCTCCACAACTTGCTCGGCCTCAGAGAAAGCGCTAGCCCTTTTGCGTGACGATTTGATGGCAGAATGGGTGCGAGATTTTCCTATTAAGGCATTGTCCAACAGGTGCTTGCAATTACCGCCCACCCGCCGGAGCCTCCCCTGCCATCCAACCTAGTAGCTGCCCTCTTGGGTGACGGTCGCACTAAAGCTGGAATAGGTCGGCCCCGCATAAGGGGTCGTATAGATCTGGTAATACCGGCGGATCGGGGCCCCGCGGGGCATCCCGTTGGTGTCGGTCAGCTGGGAAATGACATAACAGCGCAGGTTCATGCTGCCCACCTGGGATAGATGGAAGATTTTGGAGAACCACTCCTCCACCGCGGCGTCGGCGATCCTCGCCCCCTGCAACCCGCCGGCGGGGGAGTTGGTGGAAAAAACCGCGTTGGTGGAAAAGTTGTTGGTCCAGTTTCCGGTTCCGTAATCCGGGCTGATGAAGGTCAGCTGACTCGGGGACATAAACGGGTAAAGCATCCGGAACTTGCAGACCCCCTGGGTGAAGGCGTTGATCATCGTGTCATTCACCGGAGCCATCGCCATGGCCGGGTCGTTGGTCAGGGAGATGCCGCCGGCCAGCGCGGCCAGCACGGCGCGGGGGGCGGTGTTGATGTTGATGCGTCCCGCGCTTTCCCCCGTGGTGGGATCCATCACCGTAAAAAGAT
>RGTE01000042.1 GCA_010025475.1 Verrucomicrobiota bacterium | reverse complement strand
CGCCGCTTCGGGCGTAAAGCTGAAGTTCTCCCAGGAGGCCACAAAACTTCTGGCTTTGACACCCGAAGCCACCCTTTCCGGTTCCGATCTCCTCGCGGCCAAACCCATCTCCATCTCCGCCCCCGCCAAGGATTTGGTCAGCACTGGCATGCCCCTGCCCGAACTTCCTTCCCTTTCCGCATCTTATTTCGATCTTTCGACAAAATAGCGATTCCCGGGGTTCGGCTTTCGGTTCGCGTTGTCAGGCCGGCTCCTCGGTTAAGTTGGGCACTTTTTTGCCGCTGAGTTTTCTCCACCAGACATGCGCGCAGGCGCCCAAAACCAGCACCACGAGTAACAGGAAAAATCCGGTGACGCCCGCATTGACGGCTTGGGCCGCAGCCAGCTTGGCCTGCCCCGAATCCGCAGCCCGCTGCATCCCCGACAGAAATCCCAGGCGCGGGTCGGGGCTGAAAATTTTCATCCAGCCGGCGGTAAACGTCACCGTGACCAACCAGCTCAACGGCAGAATGGTCACCCAAACCAACCGGACCCGGTCCATTTTGATCAGTACCGTGGTGGCCAGCCCGAGGGCCATCACCGCCAAGAGCTGATTGGCCACGCCGAAAATCGGCCAAAGACTGTTGATCCCTCCCTCCGGATCCACCACCCCCTGGTAAAGAAACCATCCCCAGCCGGAAACAAACAACACACTGCCCAGGAGATTGCCGATCAGGGAATGAACCTGCCCCCAAGGCCGGTAAAGCCATCCCAAAACCTCCTGCACCAGAAACCTTCCGATCCTCGTCCCCGCATCAATCGTCGTCAGGATGAAGAGGGCCTCGAACATGATCGCGAAGTGATACCAAAAGGCCATGCCAACTTCCCCGATGCCCCCGAAGGAACGCGAAAAAATCTGGGCCATGCCCACGGCAAAAGTCGGCGCTCCGCCCGTTCGCCCGATCATCGTTCGTTCCCCCACGGAATGAGCCAGATCCTGCATCTGTTTTTCCGTCACCGGGAAGCCCAACTCGGTGACCCGTTGCACCACCGCCGCCGGCTCCCCACGAAGATTGATGGCAAAATATTCCCCGGGCGGCATGGCGCACGCCGCCACCAAGGCCAACACTCCCACGCACATCTCCGTGATCATGGCACCATACCCCACCAGGCGGATGTCGGCTTCACTCGCCAGCAGTTTGGGGGTCGTCCCGGAGGCCACCAGGCAATGGAACCCGCTGATGGCCCCGCAGGCGATGGTGATGAAACAAAAAGGGAACACCGGACCGGCGAAGACGGGGCCGCTTCCGTCGATGAAACGGGTCAGAGCCGGCATCTCCAGCCGCGGGGCCAAAAAGGCCACCACCACACCCAGCGCGGCCACCGTACCAATTTTTAAAAACGAGCTGAGATAATCCCGGGGCGCCAAAAGCAGCCAAACCGGCAAAACACTCGCTGCCAGTCCATATCCCATGACGGCCCAAGCGAGGGTCGCGGAGGGCCAGGTGAACGTTTTTGCAAGCGAAGGAATTCCTGCGGCCCAGCTTCCGCCCCAGACACATCCCACCAGCCCCAACACCCCCAGCACGGTGACCACCAAGGTGCGCTGGCTACCTGCCCCACGCATCCCCATGCCCATGGCCAGAGCCAAGGGGATCGTGAGGACAATCGTGAAAAGTCCCCACGGGCTCTCCGCCAACGCCTTGACCACCACCAAGGCCAGCACGGCCATGAGAATCGTGATGATTCCCAACAAGCCGACCACCGCCAAGGTTCCCGCAAAGGATCCAACCTCCTCCCGCAGCATTTGCCCGACCGACTTTCCGCGCCGCCGCAGGCTCAACCAAAGGATGATGCTGTCATGGACCGCCCCTCCCAGAACCGCGCCCACCAAGATCCAAAGCAGCCCGGGAAGATACCCGAATTGGGCGGCCAAGACGGGTCCCACCAGCGGCCCTGGTCCGGCAATCGCCGCGAAGTGATGCCCAAAGACGACCCACCGGTTCGTTTTGACGAAGTCGTGCCCATCCGCGTGGCGCTCGGCGGGAGTTTTTCTTGAGGAGTCCACCGTGAGCACCGTGGCCATCAGCCAGGCACTGTGGAATCGGTACCCGATCGCATAAACACAGCCGGTCGCCACAATGAGCCACAAAGCATTGACCGGTTCCCCACGCTCAAAAGCGACCACCCCCAGGGAGACCGCACCCAAAACAGCCACCAGCAACCAGCCCACCTTGGCCCACAGCGAGGGTTTGTCTTTCAAGGGATCGAGCCTAAGGGTTGCGCAAAAGTTCGTCCATCAGGCTTGTCTTTCGAGGCATCCCGTTTAATTCTCAAGAATGCACAACAAACTAATCCGGCTTGGAATCAGCTTGGTTCTTTTCACCGCTTTCACCTTCTCGGAGGCCTTGGCTCAAGACTCCAAACGCGGAACCACGAAACGGAAAACTTCCTCCGATTCCTCGGAAGACTCTGCGGACGCCCCCTGGAAAAAAATGCCCCTGCTCCTCGATCGGCCGGACAAACCTTACGAGGTAATCGGTCTGGTCAGCGCCCCCCAGGTCTTTCTTTGGGACGATGAAGAGTCCATGAAGGAGGCCATGCAAAAGCAGGCCTGGAAGATGAAGGCTGACGCCGTGGTCCTCGACCGAGTGGATACTAGCTTCCGCTTCACCGGGCCTGCCGGTGGGGCCAACGGCCGGGCGATTCGCTACAAGTAGGCCAGGCCTTTTAGGCGCGAGTCGTGGAGGAAGACCTAAGGTTTCGGGTTTTCTGAGTAACCAAAGCCCAAATTCCCAACCTCCCTTGCAGAGGTTCTCTGCAAGGATCCACTAAGCCGCGAGAGCCGTCTCCGCCGAATCGACGAGCCCGTAGCTGTTGTTTCGCTGTCTCGGCTCGTATCCCGCTTCTCGGATCAGCCTCTTCATTTCCTCCAAAGTCAGCCGAAAGCTCGTCCCCGCGCTGGAAACGACGTTCTCTTCCATCATGAGGCTGCCGAAGTCGTTCGCCCCGAATTTCAGCGCCACCTGCCCCATCGCCGGACCCTGGGTGACCCAGCTGGACTGCACGTTCGGGATGTTGTCCAAAAAGATTCGGGCCAGCGCCTGCATCCGCAAATACTCGTGGGATCCGGCCTTCCCTGCTTTCAGCACTGTGTGCTCGGGCTGGAAGGTCCAGCAGATGAAGGCGGTGAATCCTGCCGTCCGGTCCTGCAATTGCCGCAACCGATCCAAATGCTCAATGCGGTCTTCCACCGTCTCCACATGGCCAAACATCATCGTGGCGCTGGAACGCAACCCCAAACGGTGCCCGACTTCCATCACCCGGAGCCAGGACTCGGTGTCACATTTTCTCGGCGCAATCCGTTGCCGGACCCGGTCCACCAGAATCTCGGCCCCTCCCCCCGGGATACTGCCCAGACCCGCCTCCTGGAATTTCGCGATCACCTGCTCCAGCGGCATTCCGAAGACTTCGGCGAAGTGGTTGAACTCCGGCGGGGAAAAACCGTGGATGTTGACCTGGGGATACTTGGCCCGCAGATGGCGAAGCAGGTCCAGATACCACTCCAATCCCAGCTTGGGATGATGTCCCCCCTGCAGCAGGATCTGGTTGCCTCCCACCGCCACGAGTTCGTCGATCTTCCGGTCGATCTGCTCGTGGCTCAGCACGTAGTGGTCGGGGTCGGTCTCCGTCCGGTAGAAAGCGCAGAATTTGCAATAAACGTCGCAGACATTCGTGTAGTTGATGTTTCGGTCGACAATGTAGGTCACCACCTCCTCGCCGCGCCCGTCGTAATCTCCCTGTTTGGCGCGGTTTCTTCGTTCGTTCGCCAACTCCCCGACCAAGGCCAGCGGCCAGCGGTAAATTTCCCGGGCCTCGGCCGTGGAAATTCTTCCACCCTCCCGGATTTTTTTCTCCAGGTCAGCATTCATCGGCAAGGCTCAGCGGGAAATGTCGTTTTGGCCCAAAAGCCGGAAGCCGCCGCGGCCCAGCACCTGGGCCCCGAGCTCGTTGTCATCCAGGTTCAGGCAGAGCGCGGTTTTCCCCTCGGGCCGGACCAAAAACCCGTAAGTCGTCAGAATGTTGATCTCGGCCTCCAAAAGGGAGGAAAGAATCTTCGGCAGCTCCGTGCCCGCCTCCAGCTCCACGACCACCACCGCAGACTCGGTATGCGCCACCGCCTGCTCGTGGAAGATCGCCCGGGCGGTGTCCGGATCGTCCACCACCATCCGCACAATCGCGCTGTCGGTCGTGTCCAGGATGGTGAGGGCCACCACGTGCACATGGCGGCTTTGCAGGATCCGGATCAGCTCCAAAAGCCGACCGGCCTTGTTGGCCAGAAAGATGGAAAATTGCCGGATCGGATCCGCCTGTTTTTTTCGGGCGGGGACGGAGGTCGCCATGGGAGGATCGTAGCCCGCTTCCCTACCCCCGCCAACCCAGGATCACCTTCGCGGTGTTGCGGCCGCTCGCCCCAAACACCCCGCCTCCGGGATGGGTGCTGGCGCCTGTCAGGTAGAGGTCTTTCATCGGCGTCCGGTAGCAGGAGATTTCCGGCAGGGGACGGAACATGAACATCTGGTCGAGGCTCATTTCAAAATGCATGACGTTTCCCCGCAATAAGCCCAGATCCCTCTCCAGATCCAACGGAGTTTGGATATACCGGCCGATCATCTTGCCCCGCATGTTGGGCGCATACTCGCACACCAGTTCGTACAGCTTGTCAGCCTCCCTTTCCCGGATCGCATCCCAGCTCTCCCCGTTGCGCAACTCATAGCTGTGATATTGCGCCCAGGTGAACAGGGTGTGTTTCCCCGCCGGGGCGAGCGTGGGATCGATCGAGGAAAAGGTCATCGCCACCACGCTCGGCTTCGCCGGCGGCCGACCTGCCAGATAGTCGTGATAACTGCTGTCCAGCATCGCGGCATCCCGGCAGAGCAGTTGCATGGCGGAATGGTATTCCCGTGGCCGTTTTCCTTCCTGGGCCCGCGCCCCGTAAACCGGCAACTCCTCAACCGCATGCCGCACCACCATCCCGAATCCGTTGCCGATCCTGGCCTTGCCGATCCTCTCTTTCAGGTCTTCCGGTCCATCCTCCAGCATCTCTGTGAAAAAGGTCTTGAGGTGACAAGCGGCCACCACTTTTCCGGCTTCCCACATTTTTTCCCCTGCCTCCACCCGCCAGCCGGATCCGCTCCGGGAAACCCTGCGAACCGGATGCCCCAGAAAAATCTCCCCCCCATGTCGTTGCAGGCATTTCACCAGCGCGGTGCTGAGAGCGCCGCTTCCACCTTTGGCCCGCTTGGCCCCGCCCCGGTGAATCATCGCATTCCATCCAAACATATCCCCGCTGGCCACCTCCGCCGGCGCCGGCCCGCTCTGCGCCGAAAGCCACAGCATGGCCGTGCGTAAATGCTCGTTTTCAAAAGTCTCCCGGATCACCTCGCCGTAGGGCGCCATCAACTGCCGGGCTGTGTCCAAACTCGACCACAACCTTCTGGATTTCGGCCGGAAAAGATTCCGTCTCACGATGGTGCCGAAGAGACGCCCGGGGGAAGGCGGTGCGAGAAAAGTTTCAAAAACCCCTTCGTTCAACTCCGCCCACCTCTCCACGTAGCGGCGGTATGCCTCCGCATCCCTGGGACTGAAGCGGGCAATGCTGGCGCAGGTTTTTTCCACATCGCGGTAAAAGGAAATCCCCTCCCCGGTGCCCTCGACCGGGTAGTAGGCCCACGGATCCATCTCGATGTATTCAAGCCCTTCCCGGGCCAGCCCGAGCTCCGCCACCACGGGAGTAAGGTGGATCATGATATGGACGGAGGAGCCCACATCGAAGCGGAAGCCGGGCACCAGATCCTCCCGGGTACAAACCGCTCCTCCCGGCAAATCTCGCTTTTCCACCACGGCCACCTTCAGCCCGGCTTTCGCCAGGTAACAGGCGCAGATCAGGCCATTGTGCCCCGCCCCGACAATCAGCGCATCGTAACGCAAAAGAGGACTACCTCGCCGCCGGCACCGAACCCGCCGGCGTCCCGGCTTTCCGCTTGGCCATAAAACGCTGGATCCGGTCCGCCGCGACTTCCAGACGGTCCAAGGAAGTGGCGTAACTGCAACGCACAAACCCCTCACCTCCCGGTCCGAATGCTTCCCCCGGAACCACCGCCACCCGCTCCTCTTCCAGCAGTCCCATCGCAAACTCCCTTGCCGAGAGACCCGTGCCCCGGATGTCCACGAAAAGATAAAAGGCCCCTTCCGCCCGGATGGAAGGCAGTCCCGCATCCCGCAGGCGACGCTGGAGAAGATCGCGCCGGATCCGGTACGTGTTTCGCGCCTCCTCCGTGATCGTGTCCGCCTCCTTGAGCGCCTCGGTGGCGGCCTCCTGGCTGGGTGTGGGGGCACAGAGGATCGAGTACTGATGAATCTTCATCATTGCCTCGATCAGGGGCGCGGGGGCGCAGGCGTAGCCGATGCGGAATCCGGTCATCGCAAAGGCCTTGCTCAGGCCGTGCAACAAAATGGTCCTCTCCCGCATTCCGGGCCGGGAGGCGATCGAAGCGTGCCGGCCCTCGTAGGTCAGCTCGGCATAAATCTCGTCGCTGATCACCAACAGGTCCTTCTCCACGCAGATCCGGGCCAACGCGTCCAGATCCGGACCGCTGAGCACGGCCCCGGTCGGGTTGGTCGGGAAATTCAAAAGAAGGACCTTGGCCCCGTCGGCAGCCCGGGCCACTTCCGCAGGATTCAGCCGAAATCCGTTCTCCGGTTTGGTGCGGATGGCCCGACCCTTGGCGTGGGCCAGGGCAATCGACGGCGCATAGGAGACGTAGCACGGTTCGTGGTAAATCACCGTTTCGCCCGGATTCAAAACCGCCCTCAGGGCCAGATCGATCGCCTCGCTGACCCCCACGGAGACCAGAATTTCCGTTTCCGGATTGTACGAGGGACCGAAAATCTTTTCCACATAGCGGGAAATTTCCCGCCGGAGCTTGAGGCTTCCGAGGTTGGAGGTGTAGCCGGTCCGGCCGTGTTCCAGCGCATAAATCGCCGCTTCCCTCACGCCCCATGGGGCGGAGGAGTCCGGCTCGCCGATGCCGAGGGAAATCACATCCCCGCGTTTTTGCACCAGTTCGAAAAAATCCCGGATGCCGGAGCGTGGCACCGCGCGCACGTGGTCGGCCAGAAAATCACCGGGGGTTTTCACGGGGAAATCGCCAGCCTTTCCGCCCGCTCATCCTCCAGGAAAAGAACCCCGGCCTCCTTGTAGGTTTTCAGCTGGAAATGGGTCGCCGTGGAAATCACCCCTTGGATGGTGGAAAGTTTTTCCGCCACGAACGTCGCCACCTGCTTCAGATCGGGTCCCTCCACGGTGATCAACAAGTCATATCCGCCGCTCATCAACTGGCAGGAAACGACCTCGGGATACCGGGCCACCCGCGCGGCGATGCGATCAAATCCGCCGTCCCTTTCGGGGGTGATCCTCACCTCGATCACCGCACGGACCCCGCCGTGGCCGGTCTTGTCGGGATCGAGCACCGCATGGTAGCCGAGAATGACCCGGTCGGCTTCGTACTTTTTCAGGGCAGACTCAACTTCTTTTTCCGTCTTGCCGGTGAGGCGCGCCAATTCCGCCGGCGTGGCGCGGCCCTTTTCCCTCAGAATTTGCAGCAAGGCGTCCATGGCCGGAGGAAAAGGAGCGCCCGGAGAACGTCAGGGAACGAGGAAGATTTTACCCGTGTAGGGGCACTTCACCTCGGTCCCGGGAGCAAAACCCTTCACATCAACCAGACCCGCATAAGGGGCATAAGGACTGCGCACCATCCCGGGCTTTCCGGAGACCTTTTCCCCCTTGGGATAACTGGCCTTCGCCGGAGCCGAACTGTTGGTGCCTTCGGGAGGAGTCCAAGGCCGCTTCTCATCCGAGGAAGCGGAGGAGGGCTTGGTTTCATTGGCAGGCTTGCTTTCGGCGGTGGAAGAGGAGGAAGAGGCCGTGGTATCCCCATAGGTGGTGGTCACGTCCGTGGCATTGTCCGGCACGGTGCAGGAAGAAACAAAAGCCGCAACGGGCACGGACAATAAAATCGGCATGGGGAACTTCATGGAAATCAAAGAATAACCGAAGAAGGCTTGGCCGGCAACCCCGCCCTAAGCCTTGGCGAAAGACAACTTGATCCGGAATTCTCCTTTTTCCTTGGGCTTGAGGTCAAAATGCTGCCCAACCAGGAACACGTTCCCCTGACGAATCGGGCCTTCCGGCCCCACCTCCACGTCCAGCAAAGGATAACCCCAGGCCAACGGAAGATTGTCCGTCATGATCCGGACCTGCATTCCATCCGCCGAGCGAGCCGTCAGCCCCTGAATGCCGGCGGCCTGCCAGCTTTCCCGGTCGTTCTTTTGCAAGTCGCCGATTTTGACCGTTCCTCGCCCACCCTGATCGGGACCGAGGTTCAGGTTAAGTTCCGTGGCAAACACCGCCTCCAACGGCAACGTCCCGGTGTTCGTCAACTGAAAGGAAACTTCCACGACCCCGCTGGCGGCATCGATGGCATACACCTTGTCGAGCTGGCAGGGCTGACGCAGCCCCATCCGATACAGACCGCCATCCCGGGACAATTCGATCGTCACGCGGCTGCCGGTTTGCCGCATTTGGCGAAGTTGGAACGGCTGCAGGATAAAATCCCCCAACTCCGGGTAATTCCCCGAAGACAACTGCTCCACCGTTGTCCCCCGCGCAAAAAAATGTTCCTGGAAAATATTCCGGTCGTACCAGTCCGTGACGGGGGGCGGGGCCGAATTCGTTCCCTCATCCCGCCGGGTCAGGACGTTCCCCAGATTTCGTCCCAGCGATGGGAACCCCATTTCCAGGCAGGATCCCCCCTGATGGGGCGCCACCAGGATGGTCAGCGAGGGATGGGCGGCGGAAATTTCCAATTGCCCGTCCGCGTCAAAGTCCTCCCGGAGAAGCTCGGTTTCCGCCTGGCCTTGGCGCAGTTCCGCCTCGGCGAGCAACAACTCCCTCCAGACCGCCTCCCGCAGGTGCGGCAAATGTAACCCGCCCCTGGTGCCATGCCAATGGGCGGTGGAGCATTGCGCACGCCACAGCTTTTCCTGGATGGATCTTGCTTTCGACGCCTTGCCTTTTGCCCGGAGCTTCCGCCCCAACATGAGGTTTTTCCGATAAACCAGATTCACCTCGCTATAACGAACCCGGAAGGAGGCCCAGGAGCCGCCCCGGAAAAAAGGCAGCACCTTGGCGGCATCGTACCGCTGGCTCAACTGGGCCCTCTCCCGGAAA
>RGTE01000410.1 GCA_010025475.1 Verrucomicrobiota bacterium | reverse complement strand
CGCGGTCAAACTGTCACCCTGAAGTTTGCCGAAATGCTGAAGGCCGATGGCCATGTCTACCGGGAAAATCTCCGCTCTGCCCAGGCCACCGACACCTACATCTGCCGCGGGGGCGACACCGAGGAGTGGACCCCTCGCTTCACCTTCCACGGGTTCCGCTATGTCGAGGTCACCGGCCTCACCCGCCCTCCGTCCAAGTCCCTGCTGACCGCCCTGGTCCTGCACACCGACATGAAACCCACCGGCCGATTTCGCTGCTCCCGGCCGATCCTGAACCGACTCAACCAGAATATCCGCTGGGGCCAGCGGGGAAACTTCCTGGATGTACCGACCGACTGTCCCCAGCGGGACGAACGGCTCGGCTGGACTGGCGATGCGCAGGTCTTCATCGGCACCGCCGCTTTTCATTATGACGTCCGCAACTTTTTTCGAAAATGGACCACGGATCTTCGCGATGGCCAAAGCCGGGATGGGGCCTATCCCGACTACGGGGACCGAAAGATCTTGGAGGAAAATTATCCAGCGATGGTCCGGTGGATCGAATACCAACGGCAAACTTCCAAGAATTTGATCCGGCCCCGCACCGCCTACGGAGACTGGTTGGCCATCGATGCGGTCACTCCACAAAACGCCCCGGTTCCCTGCGACCTGATCGGCACCGCCTACTTTGCCCACACCACCGACCTGATGGCCCGGATCGCACGCGTATTGGGTAAACCTGCGGATCGGACCCGCTTTCAGCGACTACACGGGCAGATTGCCTCGGCCTTTCAAAAGGCTTACGTAACGCCAGACGGCAGAATCGTGGGCCACTGTCAGACTTCCTATCTTCTCGCCTTGGCTTTTGATCTTCTGCCCGCCGGACTCCGCCCGAAGGCTTTCGGACACTTGGTGGACCTCATCTCCGCCCGGAGTGACCACCTCACCACGGGCTTTTTGGGAACTCCCCTGCTTTGTCCGGTCCTGACCCGCTTTGGCCGAACCGATCTCGCCTACCGTATTCTTCTCCAGGAGGACTATCC
>RGTE01000409.1 GCA_010025475.1 Verrucomicrobiota bacterium | reverse complement strand
GCCACCCTGGTCAAACCCAACCGGCTTGAGGCGTTTGGCGCTCTGGGCCTGCCCGATTCCCAAAATACCGAGGACTGGATTTCCGTGGGCGAGGAACTGCTGGTCAACTGGGCCTGCCAACATCTGCTCCTGACCCTTGGCGAACACGGCATGATCCTTTTCCAGCCCGGCCACAAGCCCCACCGGATCCCCAGTCGGGCACGCGAGGTTTACGATGTCTCCGGGGCCGGCGACACCGCTATTTCCCTGCTCGCCGCCGGCTTGGCAGCCGGGCTCTCGGGCCGCGAATCCGCCGAGCTGGCCAACCTTGCCGCCGGGATCGTGGTGGGAAAGTTGGGCACGGCCACGGTGACCCCGCCGGAAATCCTGGAGGCATCCCGCCGTCATGGCTAAAGCCGCTGTCTTTCTGGATCGAGACGACACCCTCATCGAAAACATCCCCTACCTCGGCGACCCTTCCCAAGTCCGCCTTCTGCCGGGAGCTGCGGAAGCCTGCCAAAGGCTTCGGCAGGCAGGCTTTCCCCTGCTGGTGGTTTCCAACCAGTCCGGTGTGGGGCGGGGATTGATTTCCAAAGATCAGGTACGGGCCGTGGACCAGAAAATGGAGATCCTCCTGGGAGGCTCCGGCACCATCACGCGATATTACCACTGCTACGCCGCTCCAGGAGACCCTTACGATGAAAGGCGGAAACCGTCCCCAGCCATGCTCCAGGAGGGTGCCCGAGACTTCGGATTGGATCTGGCCCGATGCGTCCTGGTGGGAAACCGCCTGAGCGACATCCAGGCAGGAATTCGGGCCGGGTGCTCTTCCGTCCTTTTGGACCTCCACGTGCCTCCCCAGGAAAAAAGCGGGGCTGTGCGCGAAGCCTCCTTTGTGGCCAAGGACTGGACATCCGCCGCCGATTGGATTCTCAGAAAAACCAAGACGTGAAGGTCGCCGCCATCATCCCTGCACGACACGCCTCCACCCGGTTCCCGGGAAAACCCCTGGCTCCCGTCGCCGGAAAACCCCTCCTGCAATGGGTGT
>RGTE01000408.1 GCA_010025475.1 Verrucomicrobiota bacterium | reverse complement strand
TTCAGAGGCACCTCCGGTCGTCCGGTCAGTTCCGCTTGAGCTGTCGTCTTGATGGTGTTGGGGTTTTTAATCCTCCCGTGTGGGTTGGGGGTTTTTTAGTGAAGAAGCCTCTAAGCGGGTCTTTTCCGTCCGTTCAATCTGGACAATTCGGCCGTCATGGACCGTGAGAAGGATCTGGCCGTAGCGGAGTCCGCTCAGCTTCTCCTTAATGACCTCGATCCAGGTGTGGCCGGTGTTTTGCATAGACGATTAAAAAAGTCGTTATTATGACCTAAAAATTTAAATACCTTCTCCATTGACGCCCTGAAGTGCTAATAACTCGCTTGGTAAAACTGGAGGATTTAACATGACTTTGGCCAAGGAAGCTTGGTCCATGATTTTTGCCACATAGTTCCGGATTTCCAGAAGGAGCCTGCGGAAACGGCAAACGGATTCTTGGGTGCAAGGGATGTAATTCTTAATGGAGACGCAGGGGATCGGGGCAAGAAAGCCGTCAAAAAACCTAACAACCTCACCCATAGAGATTTTTGAAGGCTCTTTGGCGAGGAAATAACCACCCTCCTTACCGGCCGAACTATCGACCCAGTTCTGGGATTTGCAATCCAGAAGAATATGCTCAAGAAAACGCTTGGGGACGTCATTCCGCCGGGCCAGCTCCCGGATAGGGATCGGTCCGCGACCGTAATGCTCTGCAAGGGTGAAGAGCACCCTCAGTGCGTAGTCGGTTTTTTTGGACAGCTGCATATACGATAAAACTGATCGTATATATGATTAAAAATTCGTCAACAAAAATTTTTTGTAAAAATATAGGGCTCATTGGATGAGTGCTGTAGGCAAAAGGAAGTTTACAGTTCGATTCATAAAGATGCGACATAGCATAAGGCGTGGTCACGGCTGAACTACTCAAAGCGCTGTTGGTGAGCTTATGTCTGGGGGCGTTGATCGGCCTTGAGCGGCAGTGGGAGAAGGAGACGTGGCACCCGGGGAAACATGTGCTGGCCGGACTGCGCACCTTCACGTTCTGGTC
>RGTE01000407.1 GCA_010025475.1 Verrucomicrobiota bacterium | reverse complement strand
GCCATCCGGGCCGCCCATTCGCCGGCCAAGGAGTCTAGTTTGGCGCTGCGGGTGAGGGGGGCTGCGCCCGCTTTCGCGCGCTCCTGGTTGATGAGGGAGAAGAGACGATCTTCCGGCGAGGAATCCTCCGCGAAAGCGGGCGGAGCAGATAGGAGATAGGAGATAGCAGTTAGGGGGAGCAGAAACCGGCGGAGCATCGGCTACCAGAAGAACCAGTTCTTGGTGACGAGAACGTAGGCGGCAAGGCCGGCGTTGGCGGCGGCGTGGACGAGGATGACGGCCTTGAGCGACTTCGTCTTCAAAAACCACCACCCGGCAATCAGGCCGAAAAGCAGGGCCGAGCCGACCTCCACGTGGACCATGGCAAAGGCCACGGTGGTGATATAGAACGAAAGGGGCTGAAAGGTGCCGAGCGGCACCTCCTTAAACTCCGGCTTGATGATCGTCCGCATCAGATACCCGCGCCAAAAGAGCTCCTCCATAACCGGCACCACCACCACCGCCCCGAAGATACGGAAAAGGATCGCCAGCACTCCCGGTACCACGCCGATCTGAAACGCCGTCTCAAACGGGAAGGTGTTGTCGCGGGGGCCCCCCGTCCTGGGCATCCAGGGATCCAGGGCGATCCAAAGCACGATCGCGCCGAGTCCCAGGAGAATGGAATCCTTCACCCGGGCCGGCGCGGGATCCTGGCCCCGGTAGCGGGGCTTCAGCCAGCTCAGGAGGCCTAGAATCACAACGCAGCACAGGATGTAGATCCACCACTTTTGCTCGGGATATTTATTCCAAACAGTGAGAAACGCCATGAACACGGCAAAGGGGGCGACGAAAGGGAAGCCCGGGCCGTTGATGAGTTTTTTCATGCCGGATTCGGAACCCTAAACAGCCCCGTGTTAAAGGCGAGCCTATCCGATCCGGCGAAGGGCGTCGGAAGCGGCGGAGGATTCGGCCGACTTGCGGCTACGGCCGGTGCCGCGGCCGATTTCCACGTCGGCCAGGAGCACGCGGACGGTGAAGGTCTTCTCAT
>RGTE01000406.1 GCA_010025475.1 Verrucomicrobiota bacterium | reverse complement strand
TCCCTGCTGACCGCCCTGGTCCTGCACACCGACATGAAACCCACCGGCCTGTTCCGCTGCTCAAAAGCGATCCTGAACCGGCTCAATCAGAACATCCGCTGGGGACAACGCGGTAACTTTCTTGACCTACCCACCGACTGCCCCCAGCGGGACGAACGCCTCGGCTGGACCGGCGACGCCCAGGTTTTTGTCGGCACCGCCGCCTTTCACTACGACGTGCGGAACATGTTCCGGAAATGGACCACGGATCTGCGCGACGGCCAGCGCCGGGACGGGGCTTATCCCGATGTGGCCCCGGACGTGCTTGGCCAACTCAGCCCGGCCCAGTTTGGCAACGCCGGCTGGGCGGATGCGGGCGTCATCTGCCCATGGAAGATCTACTGGCACTACGGCGACCGGCAGATTCTACAGGAGAATTACCCCGCGATGGTGCGGTGGATCAAATACCAACGGAAGACCTCCAGGAATTTGATCCGGCCCCGCACGTCCTACGGAGACTGGCTGGCCATCGACGCGGTTACCCCCCAAAACGCCCCGGTGCCCTGCGATCTGGTGGGCACCGCCTACTTTGCCCACACGACCGACCTAATGACACGGATCGCAGGCGTATTGGGCAAATCTGCGGATCGGACCCGTTTCCGGCGACTGCACGGTAAGATTCTCGCGGCCTTTCAAAAGGCTTACGTAACGCCGGACGGCCGGATCGTGGGCCACTGCCAGACTTCCTATCTCCTTGCCCTGGCTTTTGATCTTCTGCCCGCCGGACTCCGCCCCAGGGCTTTCGGACATCTGGTGGACCTCATCTCCGCCCGAAACAATCACCTCACCACTGGCTTTTTAGGAACTCCCCTGCTTTGTCCCGTCCTGACCCGTTTTGGCCGGACCGATCTCGCCTACCGTATTCTTCTCCAGGAGGACTATCCGTCCTGGCTCTACACGGTGAAGAACGGGGCCACCACCATGTGGGAACGCTGGAACAGTTACACCAAGGAGCACGGTTTCGGAGATGTCAGCATGAACTCCTTCAACCA
>RGTE01000405.1 GCA_010025475.1 Verrucomicrobiota bacterium | reverse complement strand
TCCCGCTGCAGGCTGGTCAGGTCGTAGAGCAGGGGGGAAAGCTGGCGGGAAGGTTTCTTTTCATCGTGCACCTCGCCGGTCTGGCCGCGGCACTCCTCGGCGATCTTCTCCGCCTTCTTTTTGTCCCAGAGCCGCTCGGGCTTCTGGTCGGCCCCGCGCTCGGAGGCTTTTTGGTCGGCCAGCGCCTCGTCAAACCAGCGCGCCTCGTACTCCCCGGCCTTGGCCCCGAAGGTGGCGTGGATTTCCCAGAAATCCTTGGGCACGAAGGCGCGGATCTGTTTCTCGCGATCGACGAGGATACTGAGCGTGGGCGTCTGCACCCGTCCCGCCGTGGTCAGGAAAAATCCGCCGCCCTTGGAGTTCAACGCCGTGAGCGCCCGCGTGGTGTTGATGCCCACCAGCCAGTCGCTCTCCGAACGGGACTTAGCCGCCTCAAGCAGCGGCTCCATTTCCTCCCCCTTGCGCAGGTGGGCGAAGCCGTCCTGGATCGACTCCTTGGTCATCGACTGCAGCCACAGCCGCTGCACCGGCTTTTTGCATTCCGCCGCTTCCATCACGTAACGGAAAATCAGCTCCCCTTCCCGGCCGGCGTCGCAGGCGTTGATCACCCCGGTGACATCCTTCCGCTTGAGCAGTTTTTGCAGGAGTTTGAAGCGCGGCTCGGTCTTTTCGATGATCTTTAGTTGGAACTGCTCCGGGATGAGCGGAAGGCTCTCAAAACTCCACTTCCCCTTGCCCTTCCCGTACTCGCTGGGTTTGCACAACTCCACAAGGTGGCCAATGGCGGAGCTGAGCACGTACTGGTCGGACTCCCAGTACTCGCCCTCCTTCTTGAAACCCGTCAGCGCCTTGGCCAGGTCGTTGGCCACGCTCGGCTTCTCCGCGATGATCAGTTTTTTGGCCATGTGTTAATCAATACGGGTGAAGACTTTACCGGGCATTTGTCGCACCCGTCGCTTCATCTCAAGCTTGAGGAGGGTGGCGGACACGACCGGGGAAGGCAACCCGCATTTTCGGGTCAGCAAATCAACCTGCAGTTCA
>RGTE01000404.1 GCA_010025475.1 Verrucomicrobiota bacterium | reverse complement strand
GACACGGCCGCCGAACTCAGGAACGAAAAATCGGCTGAATCGATGCCAACAAGACTCGAGGTCGGAATACCTTCAACTGCAAGATTCGCAATATTCGTGCTCGTTAATGCGCTTAACTGCGCAGTGGACAGCTCTCTTATTTGTAAAGACGTCAAGCCTCCCACCTGCTCTTGCAACAAGGACGCAACCGCGCCCGTACCTATGGAGTCAATTGAATTTGCGTCGATCGAGGAGATTTGAGCAGTACTCAATTGCAACAGAACCGAACCCGAAAAACCTGAGAGGAGCGGGCTACGAAGTCGGGCAATTTGGCTATCCCCAAGGGACGCGATCTGGGAGCCACTGAGCCCAATGGCCTGACCTGAAGAGATAGTTCCGAGAACAGACTGATCCAAACCTGCCAGTGCAAGTCCCGAGATGTTGGCACTTGTTAACGAGCCAAGCTGTTGACCCGAAAGCGTCCCAACTTGAGTGGAAAGAAGAATTGAAACCTGGGCGCTTGAAAGTGATGAAACGATCGACGTTGACAGCCCACTGATGTCGGCGAGCGCATCCGCCCGGACACCCACAAAGTTTGCCGTCGTAAATCCTGCAAGCTGAGGGGTCAGAAGCTGCCGAATCTGAGATGTCGTGAATGCTGCTACCTGGCCGCTATAAAGGGCAGAAAGATCGGTACTTTCAATTGCGCTGATTATGTTCTGAGGGATCAGTGCTATCTGGCGAGTTTCGACACCTCGAATATTGTCGGTGGTTAATGCGCCAATCTGTCGATTAGTTAGGCCCGAAAAATCCAATCCGGAAATATTTGTGCTTGTCAAAGTTGATATGACTGTCGAGCTCAGTCTTCCCACCAAGGTCGCCGTCAAAGTTCTAAGGCCTGAAACGCTCAGTCCCACGAAATCAATATCGTCAATCTGGCTCAGTTGCGCCGTTGTCAGTCCGGACATGTCCAAGGCCGCAATGTTGACGCTCGTCAATCCCTTCAGCTGGCCATCACTCAGGTTTTGTACCTGTGCTGAGGCTAAGCGCGACACGGCCGCCGAACTCA
>RGTE01000403.1 GCA_010025475.1 Verrucomicrobiota bacterium | reverse complement strand
TCGTTGGCATTGATCCCGCTCGTCAACGTCATGTTATTTCCCGCCGGCATCATCACCGCCCAGTTGGCTGCCGTCGTTCCATGGTTCACCAACCAAAGGGCATCCAGTCCTAGTTTGTCCCAACCCGCAGGCGACGCCCCCGAAACAATCGGCAGACCGGTCTGATACTGGACATCATTGGGAACGCTCGTGATGTCATCAAAGTTGGCCGCCAACAAAGGCTGCACGAATGCCGCGGAGGGCGTCACCGTGACGGAGGCCGTTCCGTTCGCGCTGTTGTAGTTTTCGCTATCGTTCGGCCGGAAAAGGACGTTGTAATTTCCGGTTCCAACGGAAGGAGAGTTGCTGGGATTCTGGTACGACCAGGTCCCGGCCACATTCGCGCCCGCGGCGTTTTTAGCCGTGCCGCTGATCGTGGAAGCGGAAAGGGTCTGCCCCTGTGTGATGCCCGTGGCCGTGATGCCACTCAGGACCAATGTCCCTTTGGCAATAGTGAAAGCCGTGGGCGAGGAGGAGGCCTGGTTGTAATTGGCATCCTCCGCCACGGTGGCGAGCACCGTATACGTTCCGGCATCGGTCGGAGGCGTGCTGCTGGGACCATAAACCGCACCCGTCGACGAACTTCCTCCGTACTGCAACGTGATTCCCCCGGTGGAGCCTCCTTTGTTGACCTCGTTGACTCCCGGGCCCTGCAGAGAGCCGTTGTAGGTGTAGGAGCCGACATTCACCGTCACCGTGGGATTCAGTTTGGTCGCCGCAGCCACCACGATCTGATTGGTGATCGTTCCGATCGAATAGGAATTCAGATCGGTCGGCACAAACGTTCCCACCACCGCGTTGGTGCCGACCGAGAGGCTGGACCCGGCAGCGGGAGAGTAGGTCCAAGACCCAGCCACCGGTCCACCCGTCGGAGCTTGGGCGGAGGCCGTCAACTCGTTGGTGGAAAGTACCGCCGGAGCGTTGAGGTTGATCGGGCTGGGCGTCCAGGAAAGGATCGGCGTCGAAAGGGCGGACTGGGTCGAGAGGGTGCCCGAATTGGTGGCCGAAGT
>RGTE01000402.1 GCA_010025475.1 Verrucomicrobiota bacterium | reverse complement strand
GTCGTCCCTAGCGTGTTTTGCCGCCTTTTTCCAAAACCAACCGAAACCCCATGCGGCTATCGCTGTCCCCGGGCGCCAGTTTCGCCCTTTCCCAAGGGCGCCCGGGAGAAAAGCCACGAACGATCCGTTCCGACCCGCGCTGATTCTCACACCACTCAACCGGATCCTCGCCCAACCCCTGAATCCCGGCCAAGGGCTGCGGGGATTTGGTGGCATTGTCGTATTTTTCCGCACTGGCGTATCCACGATCAAAGGGATTCGGGTCTTGGGACTCCTGCATGCCGGCCGCCACGCTCCACTCCTCATCCCGGGGTAGACGATATCGGTCGCCAGGGCCGAGTTGCCCTTGGCGGCGTTCCCTTATGGTCAACCACTCGGCAAACCGCTGGGCATGCCAGTAGTTGACCCGCCGCACGGGCACCCCCCCCTGCCCCGGTTGCGAAAGTTCCCGGATGCGCTGGAGTTCGCTTTCCTCAGCAGGCTTGGCGCCCAAGGTCAGATCGCGATGTCGGCCTGGCGCCAAATCCTCCGGTCCATGCCGCAGAAAAAGGCAGTAATTCTCCGCCGAAACCTCCCGTGCCCCCATGTAGACCAGCTTCGGACCAGGCACCCGGATCCAGACAAACCTCATCCCCAGGGAATTGACCCCTACTTCCACGCGGTTCTGCAAATTTTCCATACTCGGGGTGTTTTGTTCCATCCACCCCACAACTCCGCCCAGCACCAAAAGACCCACCGCCAACCCGGCCAAACATCCGCACCAAAGGTCACGATCCCACCCGGGCGGCTTTACCCAGTCCCACAAAGCCTTGTCTCTCATAGGCTCAAATTCCTCATTTTCCTGGTGAAAACGCTGTTTTAATATGGTTTTTATTATGCCCAGCCGACCACCCAAATTCCAACCGAAGTTTGGGGAAAGGCTCAGGGCTTGGGGTGCACGAGGTTTGCCTCCCCGGGAAATCCGCCTTCTTTCCGGGAGACGAAGGTTGATCGGCTCCACCTTCCTGATAGCTGCTAGCGTTACCGTCTCCTGCCTCTTTCTACTGCGC
>RGTE01000401.1 GCA_010025475.1 Verrucomicrobiota bacterium | reverse complement strand
GGGAGGGGGCGAGACCGAATCCGAAAGTTGGGGCGGTGGTGGTGAAACAAGGAAGGGTAGTGGGGGAAGGATTTCATCGGAGAGCCGGTCAGCCTCATGCCGAGGCGATCGCGATTCAGAAGGCCGGGGCAGGCGCCCGAGGAGCGGATCTTTACGTGACCCTGGAGCCGTGCTCCAGCCACGGGAGGACGCCTCCTTGCACCGGAGCCATCCGCCGCGCCGGAATCAAAAGGGTGATCTACGGCTCAAGCGATGTGGATCCGAGGAATGCGGCGAGAGCGGAGCGAATTCTGAGGCAGGCGGGGATCCGGGTAACACGCGGAGTTTTGAAAAAGGAGTGTGACCGTCTGAACGAGGATTACCGCCATTGGACGTTGCACCGGGAACCATGGGTGATTCTCAAGTTGGCGATGACCCTGGACGGGGCGTTGGCGATTCCAGGACGAAAGTGGATCACGAGTCTGCCGGCGAGGGCCGAGGTGCAGAGGATGCGGGCGGGCTGCGATGCGGTTTTGGTGGGAGCTGAAACGGTCCGAAAAGACAATCCGCGGTTGACCGTGCGCACAGGAAATCGCGCACTTCAGCCTTGGAGAGTGGTGGTGACAAAGTCAGGCAAATTCCCGCGGGGAGCCAAGATCTTCACGGATGCCCATCGTCAACGGACACTAATCTACCGGAAGAAAAGCTGGAGCCAGATTTTCCAGGATCTGTATCGGAGGGGGGTTTGCCGGATGTTGGTGGAAGGAGGGGCCAAAACCGCCGCGGGATTGATCGCGGCCAAGCGGGTGAATGAGGCGGCCCTCTTTTTTGCGCCGGTGAACTCTGATCACGGACAGGCCAAGGTTTCGGACTGGGCGGCGTGGGACTGGCGGAACCCCTCGGTGGCGGGAGTAGGCCGGGACCTGTGCTTGCGCGGAACCTTAAAAGGCGCGAATTAGGTTTATGTTCACGGGGATTGTGGAAGAGGCAGGAGTGGTGAAGGCGGTGACGCCAAGAGGGAAGGGCTGGAGCCTGGAAGTGGAGGCCAGCCAGGTTGCCCAAGGGGCCAAG
>RGTE01000041.1 GCA_010025475.1 Verrucomicrobiota bacterium | reverse complement strand
CTGCGTTCCCATCGTTCATCTGCCATGAGGTCCCGCCCCCGACGAACTTGAACGTGATCCGGCTGGATCCGGCTGAAAGAAGGCTAAATCCAACCTCGGCCCCCGTGGACACTGTGGGGGTGTGAGCGATGGAAAAACTTATAGTTTGGCCAGCGAGTAGGGATCCGCCGGTAAAATCACGCCTTGCCGTGGATGAATTCGCTCCAGAATTTGCCCAAAGCCCAAACGATTGGGCACTAACAGCTGTCGAGCTAACGAAAACCCCTGCACTTCCTACTGTTGAAATGCTCCATGAAGCAAATCCACTACCCCCGTTGTCTCCATTAGCCCAGCCATTGCCATCCGCATAAACAGCGGAAGAGGCATCGTCAAAAGCAAGGTTGGCAGCATGGGATGACTGGAGTAGCCCCAAGAAAGCCATAAAAATCAGCTGAGCTAGGCTTATGAGGGGGGATTTTTTCATGCAAAAAACTCGCCCATACAAAATATTATAATCGATACTAAAGGCAAATCAAGGGGCAAGATCATTCTTTTTATTGATCTATTCAAGCTTATCTTTTCAAATAAGATAAGTGGTAAATAGAAATCGCGTCACCATAGCCATCCTCGCCAAGGACCTAGGGTTAGGAAAAGCGACGGTTTCGCTGGCGTTGCGGGATGACCCGCGGATTCGGAAACAGACCCGCGAACGTGTGCAACAGCATGCGGATAAGCGGGGGTACACCACGAACCCAAAGCGGGGGTACACCACGAACCCAATGGTCGCCCACGTGATGAGCCAACTGCGTTCGGCCAAGGTGTCGGATTACCGGGCCACCGTGGCACTGATCAATGTGGCCCCCCGGGAGGATGCAATTCGGTCGAACCTGGCTTTCCGGGCGATGGCGGACGGTTTTCGGAAACGGGCGGCCGAGCTCAGCTACGGGGTCGATGATCTATGGATCGGGGATGAGATTTTTGGAAATCCGGAACGGCTGAAAAAAGTTTTCCACACGCGCAAAATCGAGGGCATGGCTTTTGTGGGAATGACGGAACGGGCCCACCTGCCCGATTCCGTGCAGGCCGTTCTTTCCCGGAGCGTTTTCGTGGGTCTTGGCGTGAGGTTGACCCAACCGCTGGTTCATTGCTGTGCCAACAATCATTACAGTACCTCTTTGTTGGCCACCCAGAAACTCCTGGCAAATGGCTTTTCGCGGGTGGGATTGGTCAAATCATTGGCGAGTGACCGGGCGCTCGACGGGCGAATTTCCATGGCGTTTCGCCGGGGGCTGGAGGATGCCGGCTGGAGGGAGGAAAATGCCCGGGCGATGATCTGGCGTTTTCAGGCGAACGATGCCGTGGGATTTCTGAAATGGTGCGAGGAGGCCAAGCCAGAAGTGATTCTCACCATGCATGCGGAAGTGGCCGGATGGTTGAAGTCCGCCCCCGGGGGGACACGAAAAATTGCCTTGGCTCATTTGGATTGGAATCCCGGGCTCGAGGGATGGGCTGGGATGAATCAGCGCAATGACAAGGTGGGCTCGTTCGGAGCGGAAATGCTGACCGCGCACCTGGCGAGAAGGGATTTGGGGTTGCCCGAGGCGGTGAAGACGATGTTGGTGGAGAGCGAGTGGGTGGAGGGAAAGTCGTTACAACCGGACCAGTTCCTTGCGTGATGCTGGTGGAAGGCGGGAAGTGGAAAGACGCTAAAAAATCTGAACTAAGGAACGACCTCGACGGAAACACCGGGGCGGACGGCGTGGATCAACTTGGTGGCGTTCCAATTGGCGAGGCGAAAACATCCATGCGAACCGGTGCGGGAGATGTCTTCGGGCTCCGGCGTGCCGTGGATGCCATATCCCTGGAGGGAGAGGCCAATCCAGGCGGTGCCGACCGGATTGTTGGGTCCGGGAGGGAGAACCAGTTTGTTGGTAATACCCTCCTGCTGGGCAGCGAGGGTGAGGACCTTGGGATCGAAAGTGTAGTTCGGGTTGGGGGCGATGTTGGCCACGGTGAGGGGTTGATTCGGGACCTTGGTCTTGTCCGCGGCGATGGAGCAGGGGAAACAGGCCACAACTTTGTTGTTGGTATCGAATGCGAGAAGCGTGGTTTCCGAGATGATGATGACAATACGACCCACCGGGGGAAGTTTGCGGGTGCCCTCCAGATTCGGGAGGGTTAGCACGGTGCCGGCAACGGGATTGGTGACGGTGGGGTTCAGTTGGCGGAGAAAAGCAGGTGTGGAGTGGGACTTTTCCGCCAACATTTCCCACGGATCGTAGTAATCCAAAGCGGCCATCTTGCTCATTTCGAGGAAGCCTTTGGGTCGGGGAACGATCCGGGCGAAATCCTCGGCAGTGACGGTGTAATCCACATAAGCATCCCCCGGTTTGCCTAGGTTGAGGCGGGTCTCGATATCGAGCTCACCGGTGGTGGCGAGGCCACGGTGAATTTGAAACTGGGTGACGGCACGGCGGCTACGCTTGGCGAAGTGACCGTCGATCGTGCCGCAGGAGAAGTTCAGTCGGTCAAGCAGGGCCTGCCAGCCACCCATTTCAATGATGTCTTTCGGCCGGTCCGTGGCGATGGGCTCGGCCCGGCGGACTTCCTTGCCCATCGGGGGTTCCGGCGGCCCGTAAGCGGTTTTCGGTGCCTCAACCTTCCCCGGCGGGAGGATGAGGTTGGCGGAAGATTGAAGGGGAAGGGGGGCAGGAACCGGGGAAGAGTCAGCTAGGGTTTTTTTTTATCCGCCTCGGGGCCGGAGAAAACCTCGGCATCGGGATATTTTTTGGCGAGATCTTTTGCACGTTCGGAGGGGGCGACAGGTTTGGGCTCGGGAATCTTGAGAAGTCCCCGATCCCGCAAGTAGAGGCCCAAACCCACCAGCAGGAGTCCAGCGACAACGCCCCAGACCAACGTGTCGCGGGATTTGCCTCTTTTGGCCATGGCAGATCAGTACACGTCCTTCAGGTACCGCTTTTCGGTCTTGGAAAGAGTGACGGAGACGTACTCCTCGGCCTGCTCGGGGTTTTTGCCGCCGTGCTTGGCGGTGATGGCAAGGAGGGCTTGGTGGACATCCTTGGCCATGCGTTTGGCGTCGCCGCAGACGTAGAAGTAGGCGCCTTTCTCCAGCCAGCGCCAAAGTTCGGCGCCTTCCTGTTCCATGCGGTGTTGAACGTAGATCTTTTCGGCTTGGTCACGGGAGAAGGCGGTGGAGATCTTGTGGAGGGTGCCGGCCTTCTGGGCGGCGGCGAATTCGTCCCCGTACAGGAAATCGGTGGCGGCGTGCTGGTCGCCGAAGAAGAGCCAGTTGCGGCCGGTATGCCCGTGCTTGGCACGGTGCTGGAGGAAGGCGCGGAAGGGGGCGATGCCGGTGCCAGGGCCGACCATAATGACATCGCGGTCGGGAGCGGGCAGATGAAAGTGGCGGGTGGGCTGGACGTAAACAGGGACGGCGGCGGCAGCGGCGAGGTCGGCGAGGTAACCGGAGGCAAGGCCCTGCTTGGGCCGGCCGTGAGTGGTGTACTGGACGACGGCGACGGTGAGGTGGACCTCTCCGGGGCGGTGGTCGGGGGAAGAAGCGATGGAGTAGAGGCGCGGGGCGATCTTGTTAAGAAGGCCGGGCAGTTCGGCGGGGTCGAACTTCACCCCCGGGGCGTCATTCATGACATCGACCACGTCACGGTCGAAGACGTATTCATCGAGTTTTTTCTCATCGGCACAGATGGCCTGAAGCTTGTCACGGGCCGGGCCGGAAGCCTTGTCAGCCACGGCTTTGACGAACTTTTTGCCCGCGCGGTTGAGAATGACAGTGGCGGCGAGGACCTCGCGGAGGGAGGCATCGCCGGTGAGGCCGAGTTTTTGCAGGAACTCGTCGACGAGGCGGTCGGGGTTGCGGGGAACGACGCCCAGAGAGTCTCCGCAGGTGTAGGTGGGGCCGGCGGAACCGAGCTCAATCACGATGTGGCGGGTGTCCTTGGAGGAACCGGACTTGTTCAGGCGGGAGTTTTCGCGCAACCGCGAGGAGAAGGGGTTATTGCGGTTAAACGAAGAGGCGGGAGCCTTGGCGGCCGTGGCGGTCTCGGACATGGGGTTGGTCAGGCGTTATCGCTGCCGATGGAACCGGTGGGGCAGATATCGAGGGCGCGCTGGGCGGCATCGAGCTCCTCCGGAGTTTCAGGCTGTTTGAAGAAATAAACGTAGGTCTGGTCGTCGTTGTATTTGAGAAGCTTGGGGGCCTCCTCCAGGCAGACGTGGCAGGGCGTACAGGAATCGTCCACGTACCACTTTCCGGGAACATTCTCTTTCAGGATGCGGGTTTTGTCGGCCATTTCGTTGGAGAATATAGAATTTTGGAGTTCGGGCAATCTTTAGGACACCAAAGCCTTTCGGCGGTGCCCGGGGCGGGGGTCGAACCCGCACGGGGATTTCTCCCCAAGGGATTTTAAGTCCCTTGTGTCTGCCATTCCACCACCCGGGCTAGGGGTCTTAGTTTGGCAGGTTGGCCGGGAGGATAAAGGAGGATAGGTCAGCCGGCGGCGAGGATTTTTTGGAGGCCGGTCGCCAGATCGAAAGAAGGATTCCACCCGGTGGCACGGATTTTTTCAATGGAGGCGGAGGAGTGGAGGATGTCACCGGCTCGGGCCGGGGCGTGGCGAATTTCCGAGCGAAGGCCGGTGAGAGTGAGGACGATTTCGGCTAAACGGAGAACAGAAACCGAGCGGCCAGAAGCCACGTTATAAACGCCGGAGAGCGAGGGGCCGAAAGCAGCGTGTTCCAAGGCGGCGGTAACATCGTCGACATACACAAAGTCGCGGGTTTGGTGGCCCTTTCCGAAAATCGTGAGCGGAGTGCCGGCACGGGCGGCTTCCAAAAATCTGGGCACAGCCGCGGCATAGGGGCCGCGGGGATCCTGCCCGGGGCCGTACACGTTGAAAAAGCGCAGGGCAACCGCGGGAAGCGGGGATTGTGCGCAAAGTTTTTCCCCGGCGAGCTTGGATTCCGCGTAAGGGCTGGCAGGCGCCGTGGGGGAAGTCTCGGTTTTCGGCATGGCGGGTTCATCCCCGTAAACCGCGCAGGAGCTGGCCAAGACCAGTCTTTGAGCGCCGGCCTGGGTGGCAGCCGCCAGGACCCGTCGCGTCCCCTCGACATTGATTTCATGGCAGCGGGCTGGGCTGGCAACCGATTCAGGGACACTGACCAGGGCGGCGAGGTGGAAGACGTGGGTGATGCCGGAGCAGGCTTCCGCCAAAGGGGCGGAATCGAGGATGGAGCCCTGAAGCAGGGTACAGGCAAGGCCATCCAAATTTTCCCTTTTTCCGGAAGAAAGGTCATCCAAGACGGTAACGGGTCCCCGGGATGAGAGGCGGCGAACCAAATGGCTCCCGATAAAACCCGCCCCGCCGGTCACGAGAAATTTCACAGACGGATCATCCCGCGAAGGTGCGAAGAGGCGAAGGTTTTTCTGGGGAGGTTTTCGCGCCTCTCCTCAGCCAAGTGTTGGGTGTCTGCTTGGCTGGAAAAACGCATTGTTCGATGGTGTTCCTTCTGGGATAACTGGCCCATGGGAAGGGGTTTATGGATCTTGGGTATGGCCTTGCCGCTCATTCTTTCCGGTTGCGGCAAAAAGGCCGATAGCGTTGCCCGAAGCACGGCGGAAGAGGCGGCCAAGCGGACGGATGACTTGCCCACCGATCCCGAGGAAAAATACAAAGTCACCTACATTCGTTCTGCGCAGGCCTTTTCCCGGAACGATCTTGAGAATGCGATCAAGTTTTTGGATCTGGCAGAACAGGCCAAACCCGGGCAAGCCAACACGGCGAACCTACGGGGAGCCATTTACACCCGCCAGCGGGATTGGCCCAAGGCTCAATCGGCTTTTGAGGAGGCACTCAAGTTGCAACCCGATCTGCCGATGGCGCAATTCAACCTGGGGGAGGTTCTTTTCCTCAACAAAAAATATGCGGAGGCCCGGGAGCGGTTTCAGATCTTCGTCAACAGCCAACCCAAGAATGACCTGGGACTTTATAAGATTTACCTTTGTGACTTGTTGGGCGGGGACAAGGCGAAAGCCGATGCATTTTTAAATACCCTGCAACCCAACCCGAACAGCCCCCTTTATTATTTTGCCAAAGCAGCGGAGGCCTTTGTCAAAGGAGACAAGACCGTGGCGATGGAGTTCGTGGGGTCGGCTTACCGGATCTACCCGCCCGATGCCAACGCCACCTTTGCCGATTCCCTGGTGGAAAAAGGGTACTTGTCAGGGGAACAGGCGGAAAAAATTCCCGAGGAAGACAACAAGGCAAAGGTCACCGAATTAAAGACCCTTCTTCCGGCGGTGAAAAAAGAAGAGCAGAAATCCGGCAACCTCCTGCCCGGGCATGTTCCTCCACCAGGGGATTCCGGTCCTCGGCAGCCTTGTTCAAGGCCGGTAAATCCTCGCGGGAGCCGATGTTGCCCAAGACCACGCAAATGTTGCGTAGCCAACGGTCTCGTTTAAGGCGAAAAATGGGGGTTCCTCGAAATTCGGACCGGAAACGCGCATCATTCCAGGACAACATTTCCCGAAGATCAGGTCGTACGAGGGGGGTGAGTTTGATTTCGCGGGCGTCCTGGGCGTGGCGATTCCAGGGGCAGACCTCCAGACATTCGTCACATCCAAAGAGCCGGTCCCCCATCAGCGGACGAAACTCCTCGGGGATGGGGCCGGGGTGCTCGATGGTGAGGTAGGCGAGGCACCGCCGGGCATCGAGGACGTAAGGTTGGGGAAAGGCTTGGGTCGGGCAGGCGTCGAGGCACCGCGTGCAGGTTCCGCAGTGGTCGGAATCGGCGCGATCTGCAGGCAGGTCCAAATCGGTGAGCAGAAACCCCAGCAAGAGCCATGGGCCGTGTTCCCGGTGGATGAGGAGGGTGTTTTTTCCCTGCCAGCCTAGACCGGCAAGAGCTGCCAGTGGTTTTTCCAAAAGAGGGGAGGTATCGACGCAAATGCGATAATTGCCTCCCCACGGAGCGATGGTTGCTTGTGCTAAACCCTCAAGTTTTTCCCGCAGGATATCGTGGTAATCCGCACCCTGCGCATAGGCCGCAATCCGTCCCCGGTGTAAGGGGGGCGCGGACTGGCGACTGGAAACCCCGGTCACAAGAATGGATCGGCAGGCAGGGTCGTATTTTTCCGGATCGGCCCGGGTATGGGGATCCCGGGCCAACCAGTCCATTTCACCATGGAAGGATTTCGCCAGCCACTCGTCCAATTGGTTGGCGTGGGCCGGAACCTGTGCCCGGGCGATGCCAAAAGTGTCAAAGCCAAGCCGATCCGCGGTTTGGCGAAGAATCGTGGCGGCGTTTACCGGGACCACGGGGCGGGAAGTTGATTCCGGATGGCGGCGATGGCTTCCTCCGGACCAAGGCGGGAGACATCAATTTGAATTTCACTTTCTTCGTAAAAGTCGGCCCGCTGGGCCAGTTGTTGGGCGAGCGCGGCTTCACGGGAATCCCCGGAAAGAAGAGGACGGTCGGAGGAGGCATGAAGTCGTCCGGCCAGGGTGGCGGGATCTGATTTCAGATAAATCCGGATTCCGGTGGAAGCCAACCGGGCGCGATTGGCTTCCCGAAGAACCAAGCCCGCCCCGCACGAGACCACGGCGGCGGGGCCAGAGGCGATTTTTTCCAGGACCAGGCTTTCCCGGTGCCGGAATTTCTCCTCTCCCTCGGTCTGAAAAATCTCCGGGATGGATTTGGCGGCTTCCCGCACGATTTCCAAATCCGTGTCCTTCCAGGGAAGACGAAGGTTTTTGGCCAAGCGGGGCCCGAGGGTGCTTTTTCCCGACCCACTCAAACCCAGGAGCCAAAGATGACCGGTTTTTTGCGACACACGCCGATTTTGGCAGGGCTGAGGCAGATGGCGAGACCGCCATCCGCAGGCTTGGGTTGGCGGTTGTTTTTGGGCAAAGTCGTCCCATGGCAAACACCTTCGGCCATTTGTACCGGGTCACGACTTGGGGAGAGTCCCATGGCGGGGGGGTGGGTGCGGTCATTGATGGCTGTCCTCCCCGGATTCCCCTTTCGGAGGCGGATCTGCAGCCGGATCTGGACCGGAGGCGGCCGGGACAAAGCAAGATTGTCACGCCGCGGAAAGAGGCGGACCGGTGTGAAATTCTCTCAGGAGTGTTTGGAGGCAAGACACTGGGGACGCCGATTTCGGTCTGGGTTCGGAACGAGGATGCGAGGCCGGAGGCCTACAAGGAGATGGAAACGATGTACCGGCCTAGCCACGCCGACTACACGTACCAAGCCAAGTTTGGCATCCGCAACTGGCAGGGCGGGGGAAGAACCTCCGCCCGCGAGACGATCGGACGGGTGATCGGCGGGTCGATCGCAAAAAAAATGTTCGGCCAGCTTTGTCCCAAGCTGAGCGTGACGACTTTTGTGCGGCAGGTGGGCACAATCACCGCGCGGGTGCCGGCCGCCGGGGTGACGTTCCGCGAGGTGGAGTCCAACCCGGTCCGCTGGCCGGATGCAAAGGAGGCGGCGGAGGTCGTGCGCTTGATCGAGCGGGTCCGCTCCGAGGGGGATTCCTTGGGGGGAATCGTGGAATGCGTGGTGCGGGGATGTCCGGTGGGTTTGGGAGAGCCGGTTTTTGACCGGCTGGAAGCGGATTTGGCCAAAGCGGTCATGAGTTTGCCGGCGAGCAAAGGATTTGAAATTGGTTCCGGATTTGCCGGCGTGAGGCTGCGCGGCTCCGAGCATAACGACGAGTTCTATATGGACGGAAAAAATGTGCGGACCCGCACCAACCGCAGCGGGGGTGTGCAGGGGGGCATCAGCAACGGGGAGGATATTTTTTTCCGGGTGGCTTTTAAGCCGGTGGCAACCATTGCCAAGGCCCAGAAGACCGTGAATGTGAAAGGCAAGACGGATGAGCTGAAAGCCCGCGGTCGTCATGACCCGTGCGTGTTGCCGCGAGCGGTGCCAATGGTCGAGGCCATGACGTGGCTGGTCTTGGCGGATCACTACCTGCGCGATCGTGCGCAGATGGGTGTCCGCAAAGCCTAGTTAAAAGGAAAAGTTTACTCCGACCTCGGCGGAATTGGTCACCGGGGAGCCGAGGGTGGCTTGGACTCCGTTGTCCAAGTTGATATTGGCCTGACTGTTCCCGAAGAACTTATAAGCCAAGGTGATGCTGAGTTCCTCATAAAGACGATAACGGACGCCGGCGGCGATTTGGTAGGCGTTGGTGACGGCATTTCCCGTTCCGGAGAGTTGAGGGACGCCCGGGAAATAATTGATGCCGCCAACCTTGAAAAGGGTCCAAGCGCCTCCAAAACCGAAATTGATATAGGGAATCCATCCGGATTCGTTTGGGTATTGGAAACACAGCTGAGCC
>RGTE01000005.1 GCA_010025475.1 Verrucomicrobiota bacterium | reverse complement strand
AATTTTCCCCAATGCCAAAAGAAGGGTCCGGGTGCTGATGAGGATCAGGAGAATCCCTACCAAACGCATCAGAACCTTGGCCGGGAGGATTTGGCAGAGCTTGGCGGCGAAGGGAGCGGCGATGATGCCGCCCAGGATCAGGCCGGCGATGATCCTGAAGTTTTCCAGCTTTAAAAAAATAAAGAAGGTGATGGCTTGGCTCAAGGTGACAAAAAATTCGGCGAGATTGACCGAGCCGATCACGTACCGGGGTTGGTGGCCCTTGGCGAGGAGGGTGGAGGTTACCACGGGACCCCAACCCCCGCCTCCGACCGCGTCCAGAAAACCGCCCACGGCTGCCAAGGGGACCGCCTTGGTGGGCTCGGTACCGATGACGATCGGCTTATGGTTGGACCGCCAAAGGATATATCCGCCCATCAGGAGGAGGTAGCCGCTAATCCAAGGCTTGAATTTTTCCCCGGGAAAGTTGGAAAGGATGTACGCCCCAGTCACGCCCCCCAAAACTCCGGGCGCAGCCAATTCCCAAAAGAGGGCCCGATTCACGTTTTGGTGAAAGAGATGGCTAACCCCGCTGATGCCGGTGGTGAAGATCTCCGAGACCTTCACGCTGTAGCTGATCATGGCAGGCGCAACGCCCAGGGTGAGAAGGAAGGTGGAGCAGGTGACACCGTAGGCCATACCCAAGGCCCCATCGACCAACTGGCCGACCAGGCCAACCAACATGGCAGTGACGAGAATTGGCATGGGTTGGGAACCTACGTCAAAGAGCGATATTCCGGAAGGATTATGACGCACGATTGTCCGCCGCAAGGAAGGCGAGCTAGGGTGATCTTGTGAAGATGCTGGAGGTGCTCAATCCGTTTGACGGAAAAAAGGTGGGGCAAGCGGCGGTGCAAGATCGGGCAGAGGTCCAGCAGCGCCTGGATCAGGCAGCGGCCGTCTTTGCCGACCGGTCCAAGTGGCTCAATGTGCCCCAGCGGATCGAGATCCTTGAGAAGTTCCAGAGACTGCTTGGGGCTAACCAGGAGAAGATCATCGGACAGTCGTTGGCCGAGGGCGGCAAGCCACTCATCGACACCAAGGTTGAAATGGCGCGGGCGATCAACGGGGTTCGCGTGGCCATGGAGACGATTCCACATCTGCTGGGCCGGGAGATTCCCATGCGGCTCAACGCCGCCTCGATGAACCGCATGGCCTACACCTATCGGGAGCCGGGTGGCCTGGTCACGGCGATCAGCGCCTTCAACCATCCGATCAACCTGATCATCCATCAGGTGATCCCAGCGGTCGCAACGGGGTGCCCGGTGGTGGTCAAGCCGGCCACCAAAACGCCGCTGTCGTGTCTGACTCTGGTCGATCTGCTGCATCAGGCCGGTCTGCCCAAAGAATGGTGCCAAGCGGTGGTTTGCGCCAATGCCGATGCCGAATTGTTGGTGAGCGATCCGCGATTAAGCTTTTTCAGCTTCATCGGGTCGGGTCGGGTGGGTTGGGCATTGCGGTCGAAATTAGCGCCCGGGGCCACCTGCGCTTTGGAGCATGGCGGGGTCGCACCGGTGATTTTGGAGGCCGATGCCAACCTGGAGGATGCTCTGCCGTTGCTGGTGAAAGCCGGTTTCTACCATGCAGGGCAGGTTTGCGTTTCGGTGCAGAGGATTTATGCCCATCGCTCCATTGCGGAAGGGGTGGCCCAGAGGATCGCAGACCAGGCGGCCAAGCTGGTGGTGGGCGATCCGGCGGATCCGAAAACGGAGATCGGTCCGCTGATCAGTCACACGGAGAACGACCGGGTGGCTGGGTGGGTGGAGGAAGCGGTGAAAAAGGGTGCCAAACTGCTTTGTGGGGGGAAGAAGGTTTCGGCCAGTTGCTACGCACCGACGGTGCTGTGGAACCCCCCGGAGGATGCCAAGGTTTCTTCCGACGAGGTGTTCGGGCCGGTGGTGTGCGTTTATTCCTACGACAAACCGGAGGAGGCGGTGAGGCGGGCCAACGCGTTGCCGGTCTGCTTCCAGTCCGCGGTGTTCACCCGGGATATCGACCGGGCGTTTTATTACGTACGAAATCTGCAGGCCACGGCGGTGATGGTGAATGACCACACGGCCTTCCGGGTGGACTGGATGCCGTTTGGCGGAAGGATGCAGTCGGGGCTCGGGATGGGCGGAATTCCCCGGAGCATGGAGGATATGACCGCGGAGAAGATGTTCGTGGTGCGCAACCCGGCTTAAGCCGCCAAGGGGGGGAATTTAGGTTCGCGCAGGTTTTCCAAACGAAGCAGAGACTTTTAAAGCGACACCGCCGCGGGCGGCAAACTCGCCGGTGACCACGGCGTGCCGGGGGGCAAGGGCGCGGACGAGATCATCGAGGATCCGGTTGGTGACGGCCTCGGCAAAAGAACCGACATTTCGAAAGGAGTGGAGGTACAGTTTGAGGGATTTGCTTTCCACACAGCGGTGGTTGGGGGTGTACCGAATGGTGATGGTGGCGAAGTCGGGCTGTCCGGTGACGGGGCAAAGGGAAGTGAACTCCGGGGTGGAAAAAACGATCTCGTAGGGGCGGCCGGGTTTGGGGTTGGGAAAGGCTTCCAAACGGGCCTTGGAAGGATGACTCGGAACGGGGGTTTTGGTGCCAAGCGCGCGCAGAGCCATGGGTAGGTTTAGAAGTTCAGAAGAAAAAAGCCGGCGACGGGACGAGATCTCACGGCTGGATTTCCGAAACTTTCCGGATTTTGTTGTCGGGGCCCAGCAGAACGGATTTGGCCCGATGGCCGGCGAGTTGTTCCGTGGTCAACTGGGCAAAGGCCATGATGGTGAGCTGGTCGCCCTTTTTGCCGAGATGGGCGGTGGCGCCATTGAGAACCACGGCGCCTTTTCCCTCCGGTGCCGGGATCAGATAAGTTTCGAAGCGCGCGCCAGTGTTGATCACCCCCACAAGGACTTTTTCCCCCGCCCGCAGGCCGGCGGCCTGCATGATGTCGGTGGAGACGGCCAGGCTGCCCTCGTACTCCGCCGAAGCATCCGTGACGGTGGCACGGTGGATTTTGCCAAACAGGAAGGTGCGGAGCATGGCGTTGCTTTTAAGTTCCCGAGGAAACCAGGTGGAAGTCCGACATGATCATGAGGTTAGAAGGGGCGGCTCCAAATGGCAAACGAGCCAATCTCAAGGCTTTTGACCGCCGTGGGTATGGTTGTGATGCGCATAATGGCGACCACGCCAAGGGAGGCGGCGACGGAGTGTTTGGAGCCATGAGTTGGCGGCGATGGTTATGACGAACGACTGGCCCACAGGATGGAGAAAAGCGCCAAGCCAGCTTTGACGGAAGCGATGGGTCAAGGCGAGACGAAGGGAGAGGATGACGGCGATCTCGATCCAGAGGACTGGATCCTTCGGGTAGAAGGGAAGGAGCAGGAAGGGGCCAAGAAAGACCACGCCTTGGAAGAACTGGAAAAAGACAAAGGCGCCGAACCTGCCGTCAAAAGCGGGGTAAAGGTTTTTGGTAAAACCATCCCAAAGATCCCGGAAGTTGTCGTACATGCGGCAGCGGACCAGGGCGATGGGGTGGCCGGGGTTGGTGCCATCGCGGTTGAGGACACGAAAACCGGCTGCGCGCAGCTTGCGGCCCAAAGCGATGTCTTCGACCAGATGACCGGAAACCGCCGCGTGTCCCCCAATTTTTTCGTAGGCCTCCCGCCGAAAGAGTAGGAACTGGCCGTTGGCGGCCCCGAGGGAGGCGGAACGGCCTCCCATCCAGTGGGGCAGATAAAGCAGGATAAAGAGGTGGACGAAGGGAATGACAAGCCACTCGCTCCAGCTTTTGGCCTCCAGGTATGGCCAGAGGGAAAGAAGATCGGACCTTTCCCTCCGCGCGAGAGCCACGGCATGAGAGAGGGTGATATCGGAGAAGCGGGTGTCGGCGTCGACAAAAACCAGGTATTCCCCTTTGGCCCTGGCGGCCAATTGATGGCAAGCCCATGCCTTGCCGGTCCAGCCTGAAGGGAGTTCCTGCCCCGAAATCAAGTGAACTCGTGAATCCCCTTGGGAGTGTTGGCGAACAATCTCAGCTGTGCCATCGGTGGAGTGGTCGTCCAGAACAAGAATTTCAAAGCTGGGGTAGTTGCTGCTGATTAAAGTCTCCAGACAGGGCCGGATTCGCTGTTCCTCGTTCCTTGCGGGAATCAGGACGGAGATCAAGGGTGCTGGATCGTGCGGAGGTAAAATATCCGGGAAGCGGAAAACCTTGAGGTTGAGGAGATAATTGAGCAGCAAAAGGCTGAGCGACCCGAGCACAAGGATGTGGAAAATGTCCATGGGAAGGAAGGGAAGGTTCTAGGGCCTTAAAATTGGGCAAGGAAGGCGGAATCGGGATACTTATTAATTATTTATATGTATATTAGTAAAATTATAAGTACATGGCTAACAATACTTTATGAAGATTATTAAATAAAATTCTTGCTAAAGGGTGGGGTTTTTTCACATAGTATCGTGATTAATTTATGAACAAGTTTTGGAAAAATCTGAATGTGCTGGCATCGGATCACAACCTGCCTCCGGCGCTGGTATCCATTTTCAAGAACGCCTTGGGGGATGATTCCACCTCCCTGAAATATCTGACCTTTGTCCTCTCTCCCAACGGTCCGGGTGGACAGATTGACCGAGATATCCTCGAGGAGAACTTCAATATGGTGGATACGGCCCGGAAGTACCACCTGTCCCTGCCTGAAGTGCAGAAGGCGATCCAGATGTTCGTGGAAAGGCGGGCCATCCCGGTCCGGGAAGGCGCCCCCACCAAGGAGATCGGCGGAATCAACGGCAAGAATGGCAACGGGCACTTTGCCGCCCGGCGCCAGCCCCCTCCTTTGGGCCCCTATCCGGTTTGTGGATCGACCATCTCCCGCCTGGACTCCCGCCGCAGTGATGGCGGGGAAGTGGTGGAAGTGGGGGAAGGCTACGCCATGGTCTACTGGCACAAGGCCAAAAAGAAGACCAAGGTCGCCATCGCCCGTTTGCGGGATGTCCGTCTCTTCAAGGTAAAGTCCCCGGCCGGTGCCGATGAGGGGGCTCCCAAGGCCAAGCGAAATGGCAACGGGCACAGCCACTCCAAATCCAAGCGGAACGGTTTGGTCGCCAAGGTCCGGGCGCGGGCTTCGGGCAAGTCGGTGGTCCGCCTCGGTGGCAAAAAGCGCCGCTAAGCCCGTCTCCAGCCCGGGCTTCGACCCGTGGCTTTCCAGTCAGCGTCTTTTCCCGCCCTACGAGTGGACCGAAGTCTTCGGCCGCAGGGCTCCCGTGGAGATCGATCTTGGAGCCGGGGATGGCGTCTACATTGAGGCGCGGGCGCGACGGGAACCCGAGCGCGATTTTGTGGCCGTGGAGCGGCTGTTGGGGCGTGCCACCAAGATCGCGAAAAAAGCGGTGCGGGGAGGGTTATCCAACCTGCGGGTCTTGCGGCTTGAGTCCGCTTATTTCCTGCGAAACCTATGTGCTCCGGGATCCCTCGACGTCATTACCCTGCGCTACCCGGATCCTTGGCCGAAGCGAAGACACCATGGGAACCGGATTTTGACCCGAGAGTTTGCGGTGGATGCCCTGCGGGCTTGCCGCAGGGGAGGGCGATTGCAACTCACCACGGACGATCGTGATTATTTTGAATGGGCCTGCCGCGAGGTGGCGGCCTGTCCCGATTGGAAAGGGGACGAAGCGTGGAACGGGGCGGAGGAGCCAACTTCGGAATTTGAGGAGAAGTTTAAGCAGGAGGGGAGGGCGGTGTACCGCAAGGCGTGGGGGAATTTGAATTAAGTCAAGTTTCTAGGCCGGTTCGTTGCCAGGCTTCCACTTGATATTGCAACCTAGGCTGGGTTTTTGGGGTGAGGGGACGGCTTTGCCGCTGAGGAGAGCTTCCAATGCGGCCCGAAGGTCCCGGCCATCCACCGGTTCTCCGTTGCCGGGTCGACTGGAATCAAACTGTCCCGCATAGGCCAGTTTACCTGCGGTATCGAGGACGAAGAGGTCGGGGGTGCAGGCGGCGTGCCATGCCCTGGCGACCTCCTGGCTCTCATCGACAAGGTAGGGGAAGTTCCACCCACCGGATTGGGCGAAGGCCGGCATGAGCGAGGGGGCGTCATCCGGATATTGGACGGCATCGTTGGAGTTAATAGCCACAAAGGCCACTCCTTTGGGTTGGAACTCCTTTGCGACTCGGCCAAACGCATCGCGCACGTGGATCACGTACGGGCAGTGGTTGCAGGCAAAAACTACGACAGTGGGTTTTCCCTTGGCCAAATCCTGCAGCCGGTGGTTTTTCCCGGATGGATCGGGGAGGGTGAAATCCGGAACGGACCGTCCCAAAGGCAACCGCTGGGTGGAGGGAGTCCGGGCCATCCGGCTACTTGACGGTGGTGGTTTTAACGGAATCCCGGTCTTTGGCGACCGCCGGGGCCTTCCACGGGGAGGAGAGGGCAAGCCAGTCGCCCATGATCCTCAGTCCCTCGCGCAGTTCGAGCGCCTCGGCGAGGTCCACCGCATCGGTGACGCTTTCCGATTCGGCATCGGCGGAATCCTCGAGGGTGTTTTTCTTTTTCTTGGGATTCTTGTCCGTGGCCACGGCTTCGCCCTTTTTGTCGTCGATGACAAGGTGGACAACGGGGGCGAGAACTTGCTGAATGCGGTCCTCGATCTTTTTGCGCTCCCCGTTGCGCTCGTTGTCCATCTTGTTTTCCTCGACCCGGCGGGTCTCGTTGAGCGAGATGGTCCCGGTTTCCAGGCGGGAGCGGACTTTTTCGATATCCTGCTTGAGGAAGGCCATGTCGGTGTCCGAGGAGAGGCGCTCCCGGGATTTCTCATTGAGAACGACCTCCACCGAGGGATCCATTTTCAGGGGGGTAAAGGGAGCCGCGGAGATTTCATCCCAGGCGAGGGCGTTGGGCAGATCGGACTCGCCGATCTTCATGTAGTCCAACGGAGAGGGGATGGAGATGTCGGGAAGGACGCCCCGATTCTGGGTGGAGTGGCCGTTGGGCAGGTAGAACTTCTGGATGGTGAGTTTCATGGCCCCGGCCTTGGGAGGGGCCTGATCAGGGCGACTGAGGAACTTGCCCAACTCCACCACGGCCTGGACGGTGCCTTTCCCGTGGGTGCTTTTTTCACCCACGATAATGGCCCGATGATAATTCTGCAGGGCCCCGGCCACGATTTCCGAGGCGGAGGCGCTCCGCCGTCCGACGAGCACAAGAAGCGGTCCGTTATAGAGCACACCGGGATTATCGTCCGTTCTCTGGATCACCGTTCCCTTGCCATCCCGAACCTGCACCACGGGACCTTGGTCGATGAAAAGACCCGTGAGAGACACGGCCTCATCCAGAAGACCGCCGCCGTTTTTGCGCAGGTCGAGCACAATTCCGTCCACGCCGGCCTTATTCAGCTGGCGGACGAGTAGTTCCACGTCTTGCGAAGTGGAGCGGGCGGTGGCGCCGTTGCCGCTCGCGGCCGACTCGTCGCCCCCAACCGCACCGTAAAAGCCGGGAAGATCAATCACACCGATGCGCCAGTTGTCCGGTTTCTTTTCGGGAATCGCCACGGGCGAGACCTTGGTCTCCTTGGTATCGGCTTTGCCGGTCAGCTGGTTTTTCAGGTTGTTCCAAAGGGAAGGGTTTCCGGCGGGGGCCGAGGGCTCGGGTTTGACGGTCTGAACCGCAACGGGGACCTGGCCGGACTTGGGAAGATCGTACAGGGTGGCGCTGGCCTGCTGGGCGGAAAGTTTGACCTCGTTGCGGGTGATCTGGATCTCGCGTTGTTCCCCGGCGGTGCTACCGGCGGGAACCACCTGCAACCGGACAATGGTGTTCTTGGGGCCGCGGATTTTTTTGACGGCGTTGCGGAGCTTCATGTCCACGATGTCCTCAAACGGACCTTCGCCTTGGGCCACTCCGATGATCTTGTCGCCCACCTTCAGACGGCCGTCGAGGTCAGCGGGCCCGCCGGTCACCAACTCCTTGATGACGCAGTAACCGTCCTCGGAGGAGAGGACGGCGCCGATGCCGCAAAGCGCCAGTTTGATGCCGATGGAAAAGTCCTCGAGGGTGGTCGGGCTCATGTAGCTGGAATGCGGGTCGTAGAGACTGGCGAGGGCGGTGAGGTAGAGCTCGGAAATTTCCTCGTTGTCATAATCCTCCAGGTTTTTGAGGAGGCGATCGTATCGTTTTGTGACCGTGGCAAGGGGGTCTTCCTCCTTGTCCTTCTTTTTTGTGGCCGCGCCGGTTTTGGTGACGAGTTTTTCCCGGAGGAGATCAAACTTCAGGCGGCGCTCCCATAACTCGTCGGCAGCTGTGCGGTCCGCCGGCCAGCCGACCTTGGTCCGGTCGATTTCGTAGGACTGGTCGGAGGAGAAATCGAAGGGCAGGGAAAGACGACGTTTAATCCAGTCGAGCCGCTCACGGACGCGGTCATTGAAGCCGGAAAAAATCTCATAGGCCGGACTGATGTCGCCCCGCTGCGTGAGTTTGGCCAACTGGGGGGCGTAGTTGTCCTGATAGCCCTTGAGGTCGCTATCCAAAAAGAAGGCGTGATTGTAATCCAAAGCCTCCATGTAGGCCCGGATCCACTGCCGGGCTTTTTCATCGGTAAGGGGTTTGCCGGCGAAATGGTGATCCTGCAGGAGTTTCTGTACCAAGATGGCGGTGGCTTGGTTGCCTGGGCTGGTCTTGGGAACCGTCGCGCCGGCAGGATTCAGGAACAGCCAGGCGGTCAACCCAGCGGTGACCAAACTTCGGAAGAAGCGCCTTAGGTCTACGTGCATCTCATGAACCTACCTCTCTTTTCGTAAAAAGCACTTTCGTCGCGCCGTTGAATGTGAAAATTTTTAATACAAAATAATATATATACAAGAATCTGAACATCAATTGATTACATATCCGATCTGGCTTTGAGGGCCGCCATCACGGCGACCGCATGGCTTTTGGAAACCTCGACGGTTGTCTTGTCGGTCAACTCGAGAGTCCACCGATCTTCCGGATTACGGTGCCACGACTGGACGTCATGCAGGGCCACGATGCGCCCGCGGCTCGTTTCCAGGAATCGACTGGGAGGAAGTTTGTTCCGGACTTGTTTGAAAGTGACCCGCTTGATGGCTTTGCCGAGTTTCGTGTGGAGAATGACATAATTCCCCATGGACTCCACGCCGAGAACATCGGCGATCGGCAAGAGGATCTTTTTGCCCCGAATCTCCGCCACGAAGGTGATCCCACCGGTTTGCAACGCCGCAGTTTCCCGTCGGTGACGAACCTTGTTCAAAGCCGTCCGCAGACGAGCCTCTTCCACTGGTTTCAGGATGTAGTCGGCCAAGTCCATGGAAAAACCCCGCACGGCGTGTTGCGGATGAGCGGTCAGGGCGATGATCTGGGGCCGATGGGAAAGTTTTTCCACTAGATCGAGGCCATTCTCCCGGCCCAGAGAGACATCCAGGAACAGTGTGTCGACCGTCTGCCTTTCCAGGAATTTCCGGGCGGCAGAAAGATTTTCCGCCTCCCCGAGCAGCTTGACCTCAGGGAAAGAGTTCAGGGTTTGGCGGAAATCGGCCCGACAAAGCGGCTCATCCTCGACCAGAAACGCGGTGAGGGGCGAAAGCTTCATGCCGGCAAAATGAGTTCAGCCACCACATTGCCGGAGGGCTCCTCCTTCAAGTTCAGGCGCCCTTGCCCGCCGAAGACCATCCCGATCTGTCGCCGGATCAAATCCAATCCGGCGTGGTTCGCCCCATCGTCCGGGGTCTGGAGATTCCCCGGTTGGCAGACCCGGAGGGCAATGTGGCCGGAGTCGGGTCGATCCGCGCTGATTTCGATCTGCAAGGGGCCGCGGCCGTTGCGGTGTCCGTGCTTGGCGGCGTTTTCCAGAAGGGTCACCAAGGTCAGCGGGGGAATGAGAATGTCCCCATCCTTGGTTTCCAGCCGCGTCTGCAAGTTCAACGGGCGGCCGCGGAGTTCCTCCAACCGAAGAAAGTCGCCGCAGATGGCCAGCTCCTCCCGCAGCGGAATGGTTTTTCTTTTTTCGGAGTCGACCACCGCACGGAGAAAACGGGCAAGATTCCCGGAAAACTCACGCGCCTTGACGGGGTCGGCAGTGATCAAGCCGCGGAGGCCGGTCAGGCAGTTAAAAAGCAGGTGGGGGTTGAGATGGGAGCGAAGGGTTTGGATTTCCAGCTCAGCCAGACGGGCCTGGGCCAAGGCGGCATCGCGCTCCTCCTCCAGAGAAAAGTCCTGAAGAAGTCCGATCACCCGGAGAGGTTGGCCATCTGGGGCGGTTTCCTGCACGGTCCAGTGGGAAAGGAATGTCGGCGAGGACGGGTCCGTGGGCCGGATTTTAAGGCTACCGCTTTTTTGTCCGGCATGAAACAGCTTGGCCCAAGGGAGAAGAAATTTGGCGATTCTCGGATCCTCGATCTCGTTGCCGGTTTCCGGTGTCCAACTCCAAAAGGAGGAGGAAAGGGCGGTCATAGCCATCCGGTCCCGGGAGGCCTTCTGGCGAAGCTCATCCGAGGCCACGCCCAAGGGGAGAATGGTGACACAGATGATGGCGAGGAGTCCGATTTGATCGGAGATTTCCCGGGCCAACCGACTGGGAGGGGTCATGCCCGGTTCTCGTTGAATTTGTTTTGCCACCGCAAAATCCTTCTCCGCGGTTTGTTGTCGGATCTCCAGCAACTGGGAGAGAGGCCGGGCTCCGGGCACATCCAAAGCGAAATAAGAAACGGAGCCCAAGAGGCAGGCAATGGTGGCTCCTCGGATTCCTGTCGCCCAGATTCCCCATGCGACCAGGGGAATCAGGCCCACTGTCAGTAAACGGCACCACGCCGGGGTTAGATCGGAGTAGAACCAGAGTCCGGTCAGCAGCACGCACCAAAGTCCGACAATTTTGCCTCCGTGAGGTGTCTTCCATGGAAACCGGGGCAGATCCCGCCAGACGAGAATTAGGGGTGTGACCAGAAGGATGCCGGTGGCGTTGCCCAGGCAATAGACGGCGACTTCGCTGAAAAAGCGATCGGGGGGGATCGTTCCCAGATATTGCAGGAGGAGTTGAATGCTTACCGCGCTCGTCAAAGCAGGAATCCAAGGGCAGAGGAGAATGAAGAAAGCCAACTGGCGGAGATTGCCGAAACTGGGGTCAAACTTTGGAACAAAGTAGCGGAATAAAAAATAGGCCAACCCCGTCTCGCCCAAATTTCCCAGAGGAACTACGAACGCCATCCAAAGGGGATATGGGCCCCAGAAGAACTTCAAGCCCAGAACAGAGAGCCCAAGATAGATACCGAAAAACATGCGGGGCCCTCCCAGTAAGACAGCAGCCAAAGCAGCCCCGGAAGCAGGCCAGAATGGGGAAGACCAAACGGGATAAATGGCCTGAATAAAAAGGGTGAAGTAACCAAGGATAATCTGGGTCACGGCGGTCAAAAACACGCCGGCGACCTGTTCTTTGCTCCAACTTTTTTTCATGAAGCTATTTATGTCTGATTCGGCCTAAATTTCACTTCTTCAAAATACGATTTCTAATCACAAAAAAACGGCATTTGATCACTGTTGACATGAGGTGATGTTGTTTCTTGGTAAGAGATTACTATGGAATTGGTTGGAAACAATCACGCAGATCCATTATCCCTTAAAACCTTCGTTTTGGAGGATCGGCCCATGTTTCGCCTCTTCCTCAAGCAATGGCTGGGCGAGAAAAACGGCCATCAACTGTCCTTTTTTGACTCGGCAGATGGGCTGGAGGCCAGCCAAGAGCCGAGGGATATCGAGCTCCTTGCCGCCCATCTTTTGCCGGGTCGGCATCATTTCAAACAGGACCTGCAGATCCATGGACACGGGGTTTATGGAGAGGGCTTGGATCCCTCCACGATTCAGTGGTGCCGGAGGAGCGGGGTAAAAGCCCTGCTCGACTTGCGGGACGGTTTGGAGGAGTGGGAACAAAGCCTCAAGGCTTTGGGCAACGGGCACATGGCCGAGACATCCTCGGTCACCCGGGCCTTGAACTCCGGGCACGGAAAAGGGATCTCGAGATTGAGTCAAAGGGAAACCGAAGTGGCCCGGATGCTGGTCAAAGGTTTTTCCGCCAAGCAGGTGGCTTCGGCTCTGGGAACCTCCGAAGGGACGGTCAAAAACCAGCGCAAATCGGTTTATCGGAAGTTGGGCATCGTCCGCGCCACGCAGTTGGCCGGGGCGCTTGGCTATGGGCGGGCTCGTTAGTCTTCAGATCGCCTTCAGCAAATCGGCGCAGACTTTTTTCGCATCAAAGAATTCCTCCGCCATTTTTCGTGCGGCGCGGGCTTGGGCTGGATAGTCCGCCCGTATTTTCCTCATCGCGGCGGCAGCCTCTTCCGAGGACTGAAATGAATAAGCTCCCTTGCCGGCGGGCAGGTGATGACTCCAACCCGTTTCCTCCACCACCACCGGCCGCCCCAAGGCGAGGTAGCAGGCGCTCCGACAGCTGAACCAACCGGTTCGGCCAGCCACGTAGCCTTGCTTGGCCACGCTCCATTCCCCGACGGAGTTTTTGAGGAATTCGCGATAGGTGAGATGATCCGGAACCACCTCCTGGGGTTCCACCAGATCCCATCCTAGCCGACGAAGTTTTTCCGCGGGCCGCTTGCCGTCCACCCCGAGTCCCATGGCGATTTTAAGCCGTTCGCTCGTCAGCGTGGGCAGGCTAGTGAATTTTTCGAACTCCAAATCCTTCTGCCCATAAGGCCGGCCCTCCCAAATCTTGGGCCGGTAACTGGCCCAGTTCATCACCGTGGTCCAAGGGGCGTCCGGAGGAGGAGGCGTGACCGGCCACTGGTCCATGGCAACGGGTTGAACGGTGGGCTTCCAGGCAATGCCGTCGGCGGGAACCGGACAGCCGGCGGCTCCCACCGAAAGTCCGAAGGTGAAATGACTGTCATGATCGCGGAGCCGGCCCGCGTAAAGAGGATCCGAGCCATCAAGCAAACCGATCTGGCAAAACATGGGGTCTCCATCGATGAACATCCGGTGACCGACCCGCAGGTCGTAATCGCGCAGCCAGCCGGCGCTGGAGACGTTGACGAGCAGGTCGGCGTGGCGGAGCCATTCCCGCGCCTTGGCTTCGCCGGCGCCGTGAAACCTTCCGTCCGCGCCATTCCGGTACACCCAGGCCTCGGGCAGGCCGAAATCAGAGAAAATCTTGTTCAGGCTGCGCAAGGCGAAGGAGCAGTCGTCGGTGATCGTCCCCGCCTCGGGGTCGTAGGGCCACGCGCCGGAATCCTCGAGGTACATGACCTCGTGGCCCAGGGCGCGGAACCCCAGCAGGTATTGCAGGTAGTCCCAAATCACCCCGCCGAACGGGTATTGCCCCACGAGGCCCGTGACAATGACACGCATAAACGGATGGTAGGAATCGCGGAAAAAAGCGGAATGCGAAATTGGCCTCCGAAGGCTTTCCCCCGCCCACCCCGGCAAGGCGCTCTGCGCCAGAATGGCTTTCACGTTGGTTCGGGATTCGGAAAGTGGAATCGGGATATCCACAGCAGGGGTGGTACGGGATTGAGAAGGCTTCGAGATCAGGGGAGAAAGGGGGGATGGCTGAAGGATCGACGCCGATGATGAAGCAGTACCACGGACTGCGGGCGCAGATTCCCAAGGATGCATTGCTCCTTTTCCGGTTAGGGGACTTTTACGAACTGTTCTTTGGCGATGCGGAGGAGGGGTCAAGGTTACTGAACCTGACCCTGACCAAGCGGAACGGCGTGCCGATGTGCGGTCTGCCGTATCACGCCTCCGAGGGATACATCACCAAACTCCTGCAGGCCGGTCGCCGGGTGGCGATCTGCGACCAGATCAGTGAGCCGAAGCCGGGACAGATGGTGGAACGGGCGATCAGCCGGATTCTCAGTCCCGGCTGCGCGGTGGGGGTGGAGCTTGCCGAGCCGAAACTTCCCCGCTGGGTGGCGGCGGTTTGGCGCGGCAGAGGAAAAAACGGGGCCTGGGGATTTGCCCTGTTGGACGCCACCACGGGGGATTTTCGCCTGGCGGAGCCGGCCGATGAGGCTGCCTGCCGCGAGGAAATTCGCCGAGCCCATCCGGCGGAGCTGTTGTTGGACGAGGAGGAGAAGAAGGCGGGCGATTGGGTCGATGCCGGGGTCGCGGTGACCCGGATCCCGGACTGGACTTTTGAGGAAGACACGGCCCGCCGGACCCTTTGTGACCATTTTCATGTCCAAAGCCTCGACGGGTTCGGTTGCCGTGGCCTCGGTCCGGCGGTCGCGGCTGCCGGGGCTCTGCTCCGTTATTTGACCGAGACGTTGAAAGGAGCGGGGAGGCATCTCCAGCCGCCCAAACCTTTCCGGCCCGAGGATTGTCTGCGGCTGGATGCGGCCACCCAGCGCAATTTGGAGTTGCTGCACCCCACCGGAGCGGGAATCGACACCAGCCTGATCCGGGCGATTGATCAGACCGTCACGGCGATGGGAGGGCGTGAACTGCGGAGTTGGATCCAGCAACCGCTTCGCCGAGAGGAGGAGATCCGGGCGCGTCACGAGGCTGTGGCCGGATTTCTGGAGGATGCGGGAATCCTGGATGATTTTCGCGAAGCGTTGCGGGAGGTTCGTGATCTGGCTCGGCTGATCGGCAGGCTGTCCACACCCAGTGGATCCGCCCGGGATCTGCTGGGTTTGCGGTTCACCCTGGAGGCTTTGCCGCGGGTCCGGAAAGTTGCGGAGAGCTTTCCGGGAAAACTTCATGGAAAGCTGGCCGCGGAAATTCAGCTGGAAACGGGGTTGGCGGAAGAACTGGCGCGGGGAATCGCGGATGAACCTCCCGCGATCACCCGCGAGGGGGGAATGATCCGCGATGGTTACGACTCCATCCTGGATGGCCATCGTCAGGCCATGCGAGAGGGCCGGACCTGGATCGCCGAACTGCAGGCGCGGGAAATAGAAAGAACGGGTATCAAAAGCCTCAAGATCCGGTTCAACCAGGTGTTCGGCTACGGGATCGAGATCACCAAGTCCTATCTGGACCGGATCCCCGAGGGCTACGAACGGAAACAGACCCTGGCCCAGGCGGAGCGTTTTGTGACCAGGGAACTGAAGGAGATGGAGGCCAAGATTCTCGGGGCGGAGGAAAAGGCGATTGCGCGGGAACTGGAACTGTTTGCCCTGCTCAAGGAAAAGGTGTTGGCGCGAACCCAGATTTTGCAGAAAACCGCCGCCGCGGTGGGAACCTTGGACGCGCTGGCCGGGTTGGCCTTCACCGCCCGGAGATGGAATTACATCCGGCCCAAGTTACGGAAGGACGGGGAGATCCGGATCCGGCAGGCAAGACATCCGGTGGTGGAGCAGCTTTTGGCCGGTGGCGCGGAGCCCTTTGTGCCCAATGATCTCCGGCTCGGCGGAGAGGCGGGAACGCTGATGGTACTGACCGGGCCGAACATGGCCGGCAAGAGCACCTACTTAAGGCAAGCGGCGTTGATCTGTCTCCTGAACCAGGTCGGTTCCTTTGTGCCGGCGGCGGAAGCGGAACTTCCCGTGTTGGATCGGATCTTCACCCGGATTGGGGCCGGCGATGATTTGGCGCGCGGGCAGAGCACTTTTCTGGTCGAGATGAATGAGACGGCTTTGATTTTGCACAATGCCACCCAGGACAGCCTGGTGATCCTGGATGAGATCGGCCGGGGCACGAGCACGCTCGATGGCTTAAGCATTGCGTGGGCGGTGGGGGAGCATCTGCACGACCAGGTGAAGGCCAAGACCCTGTTCGCCACTCATTACCACGAACTGACGGAGTTGGCTCTGACCCGGCCCGGGGTGCGGAATTTCCGGGTCGATGTAAGGGAGGAAAAGGACCGGGTGGTGTTTCTACGGCGGATCGTGGAAGGTGGCGCGGATCGTAGTTATGGGATCCAGGTGGCGAGGTTGGCGGGCTTGCCCAGGGAAGTGCTCAGCCGGGCTGAGGAAATTTTGAAGGGGCTGGAGGCGGGCGAAGTGAATGCGGCGGGGAAACCTGCGCGCATCCGTCCGCAGGGCACCCACCGGGCCCGGAAAATGCAAAAACGGGACGAACTCGACCTCTTTGCCTGACCTCCCTTTTCGGGGTTTTGCCGGCTCCCAAACCGGATAGGCTATTTCCATGGCGTCGGCCCGGCACAAGGTTCTCATCCTTTCCACCAGCGCGGGCACCGGCCATCTCCGGGCGGCGGCGGCGCTGGAGAAGGTGTGTCGGAACAGTCCGGGCATCGATCAGGTGGCCCACGTGGATGCGCTGGCCTTCACCAACAAACTTTTCCGGGACTTTTACTCCAAGCTGTACATCAAGCTGGTGGAGGATGCCCCCACGCTGCTCGGCTGGTGGTACGAACGGAGCGACGAGCCATGGAAGACCGACCGGATGCGATTTCTGTTGGATCGCCTCAACACCGGCCCGCTCATCCGGCTTCTTTCCGACATGCAACCCGACATCACCATCTGCACCCACTTCATGCCGGCGGAGATCATCTCCCATCTGATCACGAGGAATAAAATCCGGGCCAAACTTTCGATCGTGGTGACGGATTTTGATTTTCACGCGATGTGGTTGTCCCGCGCCTTTCATCGCTACTTCGTGGCACTGGACGAAACCAAGGCCTATCTCAGCACCCTTGGCCTTCCGGCGGAGAGGATCACGGTGAGCGGAATCCCGGTGGATCCGGCGTTTGGAAGAAACACCGACAAGCCCGCCTTACGGAGGCAACTCAGGCTGCGATCGGATCTGCCGGTGATTCTGGTTTCGGCCGGCGCGCTGGGGGTGAACCCGGCCGAGCAGGTGGTGCGGTCGTTGCGGCAACTCACGCATCGAGCCCAGGTGGCGGTGATTTGCGGAAAAAATCCGGAGGCCAAGGAGCGGGTGGAGGCAGAGTTGCGCCAAGGGAAGGGGGGCAAGGCGGAATTTCGGGTGTTGGGGTATGTGGACGACATGCCGACATGGATGGGAGCGGCGGATGTGTTGGTCAGCAAACCCGGGGGAATGACCTCGGCGGAGGCGATGGCCTCGGGTTTACCCATGGCGATTTACGATCCCATCCCGGGCCAGGAGGAGCGGAACAGTGACCAGCTGCTGGAGAAAGGGGTCGCGATCAAGTGTAACGAGATTTCCATTCTGGGTTACAAGGTGGATCGGCTGCTGGCCGAACCGGAACGGCTGAAATCCATGCAGAGCTCGGCCCGAAAAATGGGGCGCCCGAACGCCGCGGAGACGGTCGTGCACACCCTACTGTCCGACCCCGAGCATGAAGCGATCCACGTGGATGAAGAGAAACAGGAAAAAATGGCGGAAAGCGTGCGGAAGAGGTGAGCGAAAAGTTTTTGTGGGGCGTGTCCACCAGTCCCTACCAGCACGAGGGGGGATTCAATGGCGAGGGGCAACCGCGAAACAACTGGTACGAATGGGAGGCATCCGGCCGGGTGGAGTCGTCGGGGCGGTCGATCGATTTCTGGAACCGGTACGAGGAGGATTTTGACCGCGCCGAAATGATGGGCCTGACTTCCTTCCGGTTGGGCATCGAGTGGGCTCGGTTGCAACCGGCCGGAGCCACCCAAGAGATGGATGGGGCCGCGCTCGACCGTTACGCGGATATGGTGGCGGCTTTGCGCGAAAGGGGACTGGAGCCGTTGCTGACGCTGCAGCACTTTACCACTCCCCGTTGGCTGGGCCTGGATCCTTGGTTGGAGGATTCCACCCCGGAAGTTTTTTCCGCGTATGTGCGCCGGATGCTCACCGGCCTGAACCGAAGGCTGGAAGCCAAAGGGGTGCAGCCGCCTCTCTGGTTCCTGACGGTCAATGAGCCGAACATGTTGGCATCGTCCACCTACAACCTCGGCGCCTTTCCCGCGGGGCGGCGGGTGTGGTGGGCAGCCGCGCTTTGCGCGTTGCAGACCCTGTTGGAAGCCCATGTACTCGTTCGTCGGGAGGTGCATGCGCTGTACGCGGAGAATCCTGCTTGGGGTCGGCCCAAGCTTTCGTTCAACACTTTTGCCAGTGATCTCTACTGGATGGACAAGATGCTGTTTGATCTGTTGGAGGCCGCCCGAAGCACGACTGGCAAGGAGCCGATTCTCGCCTACCTGAACGAGCGGGCCCGGGAGTTTACCCGGTCTTTTCGGGCGATGGATTTTCCCCGGCACAGCCTGTTTTCCGAGGTGGCTGGCGAGCTGATCAAACAGATTCAAAACTCCCTCAGTCACCGATTCCTGCGGGAGACAACTTTCTCCCGACTGGTCCAGAGGATCCGTGAACGTCCCGGCGAACCCAATCTCGATTACATTGCCTTCGATTATTACGACCCGTTCGTGGGGAATGCGGTTCGTTTGCCCTCGCTCGGGGAACTGCGGTTGGGCCGGTTGAGCCTCCGGGAATGGCTGACCCAGGGGCTGGCCACGAAATGGTGGGATTGGCACGCCCTGCCCAGGGGACTCCGCTTTTTCGTGGAGCGCTATGCGACGGAATATCCCGATCTGCCGATCGTCATTGCCGAAAACGGCATGGCGGAACGTCGTTGCGGGAAAGAGTCGCAGAATTGCGATTTGCGGGGGGACCGGCAGAGCCGGAGTTATTTTATTCGTCAGCACGTGGGGGAAGTGCAGAAGTTGCGGGCGGAGGGATTGCCCTTGGCCGGATATTTCCACTGGTCGCTGACGGACAATTACGAATGGGGAACCTATGCGCCCCGGTTCGGCATTTTTGGGATCGATTTTGAGTCGGCCGATCTGGAGAGGAATCCGCGGGATGCGGCCGGGGACGTGCCGTGGGAGGCCTATGCCGCGGTGATCGCGGGAAAAAACTAGAGCGGTTGGGGTGCGGCGGGCGTGCCGTCGGGGCTGGGGGGCGGGATCCGGTAGGTGATGCGGCCTTTGGTCAGGTCGTAAGGGGACATTTCCATCTTCACCTTGTCACCGATGTTCAGCCGGATGAAATTTTTGCGCATTTTGCCGGAAATGTGGGCGAGGACCGTGTGGCCGTTGACGAGTTCGACACGGAAAAGGGTGCCTTTGAGCACGGCTTTCACCGCGCCTTCGACTTCAACGACTTCGCCAGCCATAAGCGCAAAAGCCTAAGGAAAGCAGGGGATGGAGGAAATCTTTTTGTCCCGATCAGACGCGATCGTGCAGGCCGCATTCGCGTTTCCAGCCGAAGTGACGGAGTTGGCTGGGGTCGGAAACCTCGTCGAGGCGCTTGGTGGTGACGCGGTCCCCGATGGAGACGTACCCCTGAGCCCAGAGCGGGTGGTAGGGAAGCTGATGGGAGCTGAGATAGGAGCCTATCTCGCGGTCGGACCATTCGAGGATGGGGAGAAGTTTCCAACGGGAATCCTGCTGGCTGAGAATTTCCTGTTGTTGGCGGTGCTCGGAACCTGAGCGGCGCAAGCCGGCCAGCCAGATGGCGGGATTTAAATCCTGAAACGCCCTTCGGAGCGGTTCCAACCGGATGATTTCATGGAATTTCTCCAATCCCTCGGGCCCTTCTTCCCACAGGCGCCCATGGATTGATTCGATTTCTTCCGGCGTGGACAAAGGCCGATAGGTCCTGAGATTAAGATTTAGTTTTTTGGTCAGTTCGAGGGAGAAGGAGAGAGTTTCCGGAAAATGATAACCGGTGTCGATAAACACAACGGGGATTTCCGGGGCCATCCGGGAAACCAGATGCAAGAAGGCGGCTGATTGGGCCCCAAACGAGGTGGTGACCATGGCTTGGCCGGGGAAATTTTCGGCTGCCCAAGCGAGCCTGTCTTCAGGGGACTTGGGTAGCAACTCCTCCAACGCGGTTTGAAGATGGATCCCTTGCCGATGACTGACTTCCCGTAGCACCGGAATCATGCTTGAAATATAATCACAAACCCTATAAAGTCTATCTTTTATGTCGTATTTGCAAACACTTGAAGATCAAAGCATTTATATTTTTCGGGAGGCCTTCTCGAATTTTAAAAACATGGCCATGCCCTGGTCCATGGGGAAAGACTCCAATACCCTCATCTGGTTGGCCAAGAAGGCTTTTGCCGGAAAGATCCCGTTCCCATTGGTTCACATCGACACCACGTACGAATTTCCTGAGATGTTGGCCTTTCGGGAATGGGCCCGGAAGCACTACGACATCGATCTGATCGTGATCGTAAATGAGGAGGCGCGGAAGCGCGGGGTGGGCTACGAGACCCATGACCCGGTCACGGTGACGCACGAACTCAAGTCGGCGGCCCTCCAGCAGGCGCTGGCCAAATACAAATGGGACGCATTGGTGACAGGAATTCGGCGGGATGAGGATTCGACCCGGGCCAAGGAGCGATATTTCTCTCCCCGCACAGCGGACAACGAGTGGGAATACCGGGATCAACCACCGGAATTCTGGGGGCAATTCACCACGGCGGTGAAACCCGGCGAGCATGTGCGGGTACAACCCTTGTTGGATTGGACCGAACTGGATGTGTGGGAGTACATCCGCCGTGAGGGAATCCCGGTTCCAAAGATGTACTTTGCGGAAAACGGACGCCGGTACCGCTCGCTAGGTTGCTGGCCGATCACCAAGTCCGTGGAAAGCCAAGTCAACACGATTGAGGGAATCATCGAGGAGTTGAAGTCCACCAAGACGGCGGAGCGGGCTGGTCGCGCCCAGGATCACCACGAGCGGAACGCGATGCAAAAACTCCGTGCCAAAGGATTCCTATGAGCGGGGGGGTCATGCCGCCTGCCCCCAAGCCGGTTCCAGCCGGCTTCGAGCCGGCCTTTTTTCCGAAACGGATGGGCGGTGCTGCCGCAGGGGCGGCCGGGGAGCCGAGGACACGGATTGTGGTCGTGGGCCATGTGGACCATGGCAAATCGACCTTAATCGGGCGACTGCTAGCGGACACGGACTCGCTTCCGGAAGGCAAGCTGGAGGCCGTGGAAAAGGCGTGTCGGGAGGAGGGGATGCCCTTCGAGCATGCTTTCCTTCTCGATGCCTTGTTGGAAGAGCAGGCCCAGAATATCACGATCGATACCACCCGGATTGAGTTCCGTCACGGCGGCCGGGCTTTTCAAATCATCGATGCCCCCGGCCACCGGGAGTTTATCAAAAACATGGTCACGGGAGCGGCCGCCGCGGATGAAGCCATCCTGATGATTGACGCCAAGGAGGGGCTGAAGGAGCAGACCCGCCGGCATGGGCTGCTCCTGAGCCTCCTTGGTGTGGCGAAGGTCATCGTGGCGGTGAACAAGATGGATTTGGTGGACTGGAAGGAGGGTCGCTTCCGGGAGCTGGAGAAGGAGATCCGTGAGTACCTCGGGGGGCTCAAGATATCTCCCCGCGAGGTCATTCCCATTTCCGCAAGGGAAGGCAGCCAGGTAAAAAACCCGGACGCCAAACGACTGGGATGGTTTCGTGGCCCCACGTTGTTGCAGGCCCTTCTCGCCGGAGCGCCCGGAGGAGGGCGGGCGGGGGATGTGGCGGGGCCGCTGCGATTTGTGGTTCAGGATGTGTATCGCTTCGACGATCGCCGGGTGATCGCCGGGCGCATCGAAAGCGGAACCCTGAAAGTGGGGGATTCGGTGGTTTTCTTTCCCGACCGAAAAACAACCCGGATCAAAACCATCGAGGATTGGGGGAATCCGGATCCGGTGCGGGAGTTGGGACCTGGTCGGGCGGTTGCGGTCACCCTGGAGGAGCAGATTTTTGTGGAGCGGGGCCACGTCGGAGCTCATGAGGATCTACCGCCGGTGGAGTCGCGGGAGGTTCGCGCGAGAATTTTTTGGTTGGATGCGGAGGCGCTTCGGCTGCAGGCCCCGGTCCAGCTTCGTCTTGCCACGCAGAATGTGGAGGCGCGACTGGTGGCGATTGATCGCGTGGTCGATGCGGAAAAGTTGGAGCAAAAAAGCGGGGCGCGGGAGGAAGTGGGGCGGTTTGAAGTGGCCGAGGTTCGGATCCGGTGCCGCCGTCCCTTGGTGTACGATGCCCATGACCGGGTGGAGCCGCTCGGACGTTTCGCGCTTCAGCAGGGGCCCCGGTTGGGCGGAGGCGGGATCGTCTTGGAAGCGGAGTATCCGGCACGGTTAGCCAAAGCCGTCACCGGCGAGCATCTGACCTGGACGGAAGGCCGGGTTTCCCAGGAGGCGAGGGCGGCCCACTTCGGCCATGAAGGGGCGGTGATTTGGCTGACGGGACTTTCCGGTTCCGGAAAATCCACTTTGGCGGTGGCGCTGGAGTCCCTGCTTTTTCGCAGGGGAATCGCCTCGATGATTTTGGATGGCGACAACCTGCGGCACGGGCTGTGCGCCGACCTCGGTTTCAGCCTGGAAGACCGAGCGGAAAACATCCGGCGGGCCGGCGAAATGGCCAAATTAATGGCGGAGTCGGGTCTGGTGGTGATCAGCTCCCTGATTTCGCCTTTGCGGAAAGAGCGCCAGGCCGTGCGCAGTGCCTGCCATGCGGCGGGGGTGAATTATTCCGAGGTGTTCGTCAATGCGCCGCTGGGTGAGTGTGAAAAGCGCGATCCGCGCGGCCTTTATCGCAAGGCGCGGGCGGGGGAAATCAAGGGCTTCACGGGAATCGATTCGCCGTATGAGGAGCCGGAAAGGCCCGATCTTGTTTTGCGAACCGACCGGGAAAACGTGGAAAGCAGCGTCGGGCAATTGCTGCGGCACGTCCTGGGGCTGGTACGTCTCAAAGACGAGGATCGGGAAAGCGCGGAAGGCCCCGGCGGGCAGATTTAGGGTTTCTCCTTGGGGAAGAATTTCCAGGCCCCGCCATCCCAATGGGCGGTTCCCGAGCTGGCGCGGCCCAACCGATCCCGGATGGCTTCAGCCCACGCCCCTTCGGGCACGGGTTCGATGAGGATTTTTTTGGCTCCGGACGAGTCGGCCTTGCGTAAGGCCCGGTAAAGTTCCCTTGCGGCTGAGTCAAGGTTGCCCTCCGCGCCCAGGAGGAAGGACTTTCCACCCGTTGGTTGATGGCTTTTCCGGAAGAAGATATGAAAGGCCCCCGGAGAAAGGTTTTTGATAGGAGCCTCACACAGGTAGAGCGGGGTTTGGGGTGCATAATGGGAGACGAGTTGGCCTGGAGCGGGTTGGACTTCATGTTTTTTCAGGGAGGCTTGGCGGGAAACAAGTTGTTGCCCCAGCTCTTTGGCCAACTGGGCCTGCGTGACGGCTCCCGGGCGAAGAATTTCGGGTGAACGGCCAACCAGATTCACGACGGTGGACTCCAAACCCAAGGCACAGGGCCCGCCATCGAGGATCAGGGGGATGATTCCGTTCAGTTCCTGTCGGACAGCCTCCGCATCGGTGGGACTGATACGGCCAAAACGATTCGCGCTGGGGGCGGCGAGGGGAACTCCGACTTTTTGGAGAAGCTCCTGGGCGGCTGGATGAGCCGGGCACCGGACGGCCACGGTATCGAGTCCGGCGGTGATCTCCGGATGAACTTTTGGCCCCCGTCGAAGAATCAGGGTGAGCGGGCCTGGCCAGAAAACCTTGGCGAGCCGCAAGGCAGCTTCCGGAAGGGGAGACGCCACCCATCCATCCGCAGAAGCCAGGGAGAGATCCGGCTGGGATAAATGAAGGATCAAGGGGTCCGTCGAGGGGCGACCTTTTGCGGAAAAAATTGCTCGAACAGCTTCTAGATTTTCCGCCAACCCACCAAGTCCGTAGACGGTCTCCGTGGGAAACGCCACCAACTTGCCTTGGTGGAGGAGCTGGGCGGCCTCGGTCAGGGCATCCGGATTGGCGGGGAGGGTCCTGGTTTCCATGGGAGAAGGGTATGGCAAAACGAGGCGCGGGAAATGCGGGACGTTTTCCTCGACTTGGGGGAGGCGGAAATCGCACGCTGGTATCGTGAATCCTCAGGAGACCTGGCGTGCGGTGGTGCGGGAAGCGGCGGCACGGGCCGTGGGCGAAGACGTGGGGCCCATGGATGTCACCAGCCGGCTGATCCCACCGGAACGTGAGGGGACGGCAGTGCTTCTCACCCGAGAACCTTGTGTCTTGGCCGGGATGGATGTGGCGGAGGCGGTCTTCCGTGAGGTGGATGGAAAGCTGAAATGGAAGCCTTTGGCCAAGGACGGGGATCGGCTTTCGGCCGGCGAGGGAGTGGCGGAGGTGAGCGGTTCCGCCCGAAGTATTTTGTCCGGGGAACGTTGCGCCTTGAACTTTTTGCAACGGCTTTCCGGAGTCGCCACCCGGACGGCTGAATTCGTGAAGGCGGTGGACGGAACCAAGGCCAAGATCCTGGACACCCGCAAGACCACCCCTGGGTTGCGCGCTTTGGAGAAGCATGCGGTGCGATGTGGCGGTGGGGTGAGTCACCGGATGGGGCTCTATGATGCGGTCCTGATCAAAGAAAACCATTTAGCCTGGGTCCCAGACGAGGAACTGCATGATTTGATTCGCCGCGCCCGTGAGCAGAA
>RGTE01000400.1 GCA_010025475.1 Verrucomicrobiota bacterium | reverse complement strand
CGCGACCAACAAGACACCGAAGACGCAGATGTGGTGCAATGCCCTTCGCAACATCACCGCCCAGGATATCGTCGAGGCGGCGAAGAAGGCGATGGAGTTGGAATCATGAGTACAATCGAAAAGATGGCGTTTGATAATATTGCAAAATCAATTCCCAATCTTAGAAAGAATGGGCTTAAGAAAACAATAAACGAGGCAATAGCATGGGCCAATGAAACAGCGAAAATCGAAGAGCTTGTTGTTAAAGATCCGCATAAATATTGGACCCCGCCTTTTGTCCCAGATGGTAGCAGGTTAAGAAAAATGAGATACGCAAAGTGCGGAGGTCGTTGCCCGATTGTTGAGATGTGGGAAATAGAAGACACCAGCAGGATAACATCGGAAAAAATGGACAAAATTACAAATTGGTGGTTTAACAATTTTGAGGGAGAACTTCCATTTTTTGAGTTATGGGTTACTGATAGATGGGGCAACAACAAGAACAAGGTTTGGGCTGATTATGAATATGGATATGAGATGACGGAAAGTATGTTTGTTCCATTCTATGAGGAGGCAATAGAAGCAGTGTTAATTTAACCAATGCCGGAGTGGAGCGCAGGGAGATCCTGCGACCGGGTGTCCTCCCAGTGTGTGTTCCCCGCTTGTATCACCGGCATAAGTTTCTGATATGAACGAGAACCAGCGCAAAGCGGAAGCCATCGTGGGTCAGGTGGATTGGCAGTCCGAAAACCACGGGCTGTGCCACTGCCCAGGGGAGGCCACGCATACCAGCCATACCAGACTGCGCGACACCACGGTGTTCGTGGACGGGGTGCCAACGATCTTCTGCTGGCACACCTCCTGCATGGCTTACAGGGACGAGGCCAACCGCAAATTGCGCCGCGCCATTCTGCACGACAATCTTGGCAGGCCGATCCAGCAATCGGATAATCCGGTGAAACTGGTTATCGAGAAAGATCCTGAGAGCGAGATAATTGACCGAATCAAGATGATTGCCGAATCGAACAAGAGCCGTTACCTGACGCACTACAACTGGGACCCGGCGGATAT
>RGTE01000399.1 GCA_010025475.1 Verrucomicrobiota bacterium | reverse complement strand
TGCCGCGTTTTTCCCAAACGGCCCGGTGGTGGGCGGGGAAGTCCTGGCCAACCACGCTGACGAGGCTCACGGGAGCGTGGAAGCTGGCGGCAAGGCCGGCGAAGGAGGCGGAGCCGCCAAGGAGGTCGGAGCGCTCCCCGTGGGGAGTTTCCACGCGGTCGATGCCCACGGTGCCGACGACAAGAACACTCACGATTTTGTAGCTTCCTTGAGGAATGACCCGGAGCCAAGCCGTGAAAGGATCTCCTTCGCGGCGGCCGCGGGCTCTTTTGCCAACAGCAGATGGGAAACAACGCAGACGCGCGTGGCGCCGTGGCGGCTAGCCTCGACGACGCGGTCGGGATTCAGCCCGCCGATGCCAAAGAAGGGAAGGGTGACCTTGTCGACGATTTCCCGGATTTTCTCGGGGCCGATGGGAGCGTAGTCGGGCTTGGTGCCGGTGGCGTAAAGGGGACCGAAGCCAAGGTAGTCGGCGCCCACGGCCTGACCGGCGAGAGCCTGGCAAGGGGAATGGGTGGACAGACCAAGCAGGATGGAGGAGCCGAGCATTTTCCGGGCTTCTGGAATGCCAAGGTCGTCCTGGCCGAGGTGGCAGCCGGCGGCTCCGGAGGGGCCAATCAGGTCGGGATAATCGTTCAGGATCAGCGGGAGGCCAAGTTGGGCCAGGATCGGAGCAAGGGTGCGGGCGTGGGTGAGAATTTCCTCCTTCGGGAGGGTCTTGGCGCGGATCTGAAAAATACCGGCGCCGCCAGCGGCGAGTTGGCGGGCGAGAACGGGCCAGCGGGAGGGCGGGGCGTAGGCGGCGTCGAGGATGGCGTAGAGCCGGGCGCTTTGGAGGGCTTGTCGGGCGACGCCGGGATCGAGGGCCGGCGGCATGGATCAGCGCTGGTTGGTTTCCACCTTCTTCTCGAAAAAGCGTTCGAGGAAGTGGGTGGAGTATTTGCCCCGGCGGAAATCCTGGTCGCGAACAATGCGCTGTCCGAGAGGGATGGTGGTTTTAACGCCGCGGATGATGGTTTCGTCGAGGGCGCGTTGCATGCGGGCGATGGC
>RGTE01000398.1 GCA_010025475.1 Verrucomicrobiota bacterium | reverse complement strand
GAGGCGGAGGGTGAGGGAGTCGATCCTGAGGGCGTCCCGGTAACGGATCCCACGGACCTCGAGGAGGGCGAAGTCGAGCCAGCGGGCGGAGGAGATGGTGGTGGAATTTCCAGCAATGAACAGGACAAGGCGAAGCGGCAAAGATGGGGTTAGAGTGCAGACCGCAACGGCGAGCGAGGAAGCGAGGAGGGTGAGGCGAAGACGAGGCATGGATTTAAGTTTAAATTTAAGTTTAAGTTTAAGTTGAAGTTGAGGCGAATTCGGAAAGGGGTTGTTTACCGCAGAGCCTGCTTCGCCAAGGCTACGCAGGCCAAGGACGCAGAGGCCGCGGAGGGGCAGCCGCCGGTACGGCGATACAGATGAGGAGTCCAAGGCCAAGGATAAGAAGCCAGTGCCGGCGCATGATTAAGATTAAGATGAAGATGAAGGGTGGGGGAATGAGGAAAGGCGGAAATGGGGGGTGAGGGATTTTGAATCTTTGATGTTCGATTTAGAATGCGGCCCGCCAAGGATGTCGGGCCCTACCAAGTTTCCGATTTCAGCTAGGTAGGGCCTGACCTCCGGGCAGGCCGAAAAAGGTGGATTTTGAGATTTCGGTGCGGACGCATCGGCGAGGCGTCCCTACCGAAGCGTGAATGTTGAGGTATTCAGGCCGAGACGATAGATTGGGCGGGATGAGGTTGATTTTGAGCGTGGGGCTGGCGATGGGGTTGGCGGGGTGTGCGCAGGTGAACCTGAACACGCCTGAACCGCTGCAGGTGGACGTGCGCATGAAGGTGGATGTGGAGAACAAGGGGGGGCTTTCGGCGAAGGCGGAGGATTCGCCCCTGGGCGCGGCGGAGGAGCGGCGGATGTTGTCCCACCAGGTGCAGGAGCTGAAGAACGACCGGAAGGCGGGAGAGGGTCGGGACGGGTTGCTGGTCCTGAAGGAGGTGCCGAAGGATCCGGCGTATGCCGACTATGCGAAGGCGGTGGTTACCAAGGAGAATGCGGCCCGGGAAAAGCTGTTCCGGGAGAAGGCCGAGGTGGAGGGCAAGACGGCGGCGGAGT
>RGTE01000397.1 GCA_010025475.1 Verrucomicrobiota bacterium | reverse complement strand
TTGGGGGTGATGCCGTTGCCCCCGGCCACGTTTTCGCCGTTCAGGACAATGAAATCAGGGGCAAACTCCTCGATGAGCTTGGGAACGACGTCGCGAACGGCCTCCCGCCCATGCTCCGCCACGACATCCCCGAGAAATAAAATCCGCATCGTTAAAGCCTACGGAGTATTGCCTTCCTGATGAACCAAATTCCGTCCGCGCCCGAAAATGACGGTTGGCGAACCCTCATGGTCCTTCGTATTCTCCTTCTGATCGGGTGCGGTGGCTGAGTGGTCTAAAGCGACGGTTTGCTAAACCGTTGTACGGGTAAAACCGTACCGGGGGTTCGAATCCCCCCCGCACCGGTATTCACAAACTCGCTTCCCGGTTGATTCGAGAGGCTTGACCGAGGTTGAGGATTCCACCACCCTGTGCGGCTATGCAAAAGATTCTTCTGTGGAGTTTGGCGGGAGTGGTCAGTCTGCTCCTGATGGTAAATCTGGTTCTGGGGTTGGGCACCCGGGGCTCCATCAATAAAATCCAGGCCGTGCAGGCCCAGGTGGCCAACGGGCCCCAGATGGAGATGGTTCTGCGAAATCTGAGCATCCGCATCGCCATGGCGGGAGAAAAGGACCCGGCCTTCAAGGATCTCCTCAAAAAACACGAACTGAACGTCAAGCTGGAGGAAGGAAAATAATCCCATGAACGATGCCAACCACTCTTACGAAGGATCGTCCGAATCCGTTTCCTGCACCTGGCCTCTCATCGTGGTGCTCGGTTCCCTTCTGATCGTCAACACCGTCCAGTTCATCTCGATCCTGCGGGAACGCTCCGCTGTGAGCCAGGTGACCGCCAACGCCGATCAGGCCGTGGCCCGGTACAAGTTGGTTTCGGACAAACTCGAGAATCTGGCCAAGGATCTGATGCGGTTGAGCCTGACCAGCCCTGAAGCCAAGGAAATCGTCACTCAGTTCAATATCCAAATGAACCAACCCACCCCGGGTGGGGCTGGCGCGGCTGCCGGCTCGAAAAAATAACTTAAGACTTCCAATCGAGGGCGAAATCGATCGC
>RGTE01000396.1 GCA_010025475.1 Verrucomicrobiota bacterium | reverse complement strand
CAATTCCCGGCTGTGTGAGCCAAGGCAAGACCCGCGAGGAGGCTGCCAAGAACCTTAAAGAAGCGATGCAGCTTTGCCTGGAAGCGAGGAAACTAAAGGGCATGCCTTTGACGGTTTTGGTTTAATCTAAGAAACCATGAGTGTGGCAGAGATCAAAGAAGCGGTGAATAAGCTACCTGTGCAGGAGAGGCTAAAGCTGTTGGCGGAGTTGTGTGATTGGCCGGATGACGACTGGGATCGTCAGATGAAAAGGGATGCCGCAGCCGGAAAGTTTGCCGGGCTGAATGAGGAAGCCGCCCAAGCGGTCAAATCCGGCAAGGTGAAACCCCTGGAAGAAGGTTTGGCCGGGGAGTGAAGCTTCCGAGCGCCGGCACGGACAGCTTCTGGGCGCTCTACCGAAATCTGCCAAAGGCCAGAAGGGAACAGGCCCGCAAGTTTTATCGTCTCTGGGCAGCCAACGCCCTGCATGGCTCCCTGCATTTCAAGGCGATTTCAGACGAGAACTGGTCGGTGCGGGTGGGCGACCACATTCGGGCGGTGGGAAAGTTTCATGGAAAAACTTTTTTATGGGAATGGATTGGAACGCATGAGGCCTACAACAAGCGATTCTGAAATCCAATCTTATCATCCTCATCCTAATCCTCATCCAAGCCTGAGCCTGTGAATCTGAACCTGAGCGCTGTCATTTTAACAAAAGACGAGGAGGCGAATGTGGGGCGGTGCCTAGAGAAGTTGAGATGGGTGCCGAAGGTCTTGGTATTGGACAGCGGGAGCAAGGACGGGACGGAGCGGATCGCGAAATCCTTCCCCAACGTGGAATGGGCAACGCGACCGTTCGACACGCACGCCACCCAGTGGAATCACGTCTGCGATCTGGCGAAGACGGAATGGGTTTTGTGCCTGGATGCCGACTACATCCTTTCCGACGAGGTGATCCACGAAATCAGCCATCTGCGGCCAGGGCCGGAGGTTTGCTCGTATTCGGCACGGTTTGTCTACTGCATCGAAGGAAAGCCGCTGCGGGGAACTCTTTATCCGACCAAACCGGTGC
>RGTE01000395.1 GCA_010025475.1 Verrucomicrobiota bacterium | reverse complement strand
AACGAAACGGGTGTTTACATGGTGACGGCGGCCAATGTCTACGGTTCAGCTACTTCCTCGGCCAATGTGACGGTCAGCGCCATTCCCAGCAGTTTTAAAAATATTTCCAGCTCCGGTTTCACGTATTCCCAAAGCTTCGACGGGATTGAAAAAAGCAGCACCTACAACATTCGTGCCTCGACCTATGCCGCATGGGCGGACGGCGGGCCGAACGGTAGCAACACCAACATGGAGGGGTGGTCGGCCACGCTGGATACCGGTTTTCAAGGATACCGGACCCTAAACAACAGCAGCAGTTCCAATCTCAGCACACCTCCGTTGGAAAGCCAGTCGGGTCTCCATAGCATGGGTTCGGCCAGCAGCAGCACGGACCGGGCTTTGGGTGGACTGCCTTGGACCAACAACAAGGTCTACATGGGGCTCCGCCTCAAAAACAGCACCGGTAAAATCCTGAATGGATGTACGGTCAGCTTTTTAGTCGAACAATATTCCGCCACCACCTCAGGCAAAAGCGATACCACTTTGACCTTCGCCACCCAGGTCAATGCCGCTGCTTTGAAGACCGGAACGTGGACCTCACAACTTGCTTATACCCCTCCGGTGACCAATGCGAGTTACGCCAACCTGAATGGTGCCTCGAGCTCCTACCGTACGACCAATACGGTTACGCTGAGCAACCTGAACGTGGGGACCAACCAGGATCTCTGGCTGCGCTGGACGGTGGCCACCACCTCCAGTGAGCCGTTGGCGCTGGGCATCGACGATGTTTCGATCAACACCCTGGTGGTGACCAATCTTCCGCAAACCATCAATTTCACCCTCTCCAAAAACAGTCTGACCTTCGGAGAATCGGCCCCCGTGGCCACGATCTCGGCCACCTCTGTAAATCCCGTAACTCTGACGAGCTCCGCCTCCTCGGTCATCGCGGTGGGTTCCAACAATGTGCTGACCGTAGTCGGGGCGGGCACCACCGTGCTGACGGCCAACCAAGCAGGGGATTCGACTTGGGCGGCAGCCACTCCTGTCCAACAGGTGGTCACGGTCAACAAGG
>RGTE01000394.1 GCA_010025475.1 Verrucomicrobiota bacterium | reverse complement strand
CCCAGCAGGAGTCCCAGTGGTCACCCCAGCAGCAATTTGATTGGCTGTTGGCGCATTTTCTTTGTAGTGTTGTCGTAAAGGCGTCGAGTTTTCTTTCTGGATTGCCAGCCAAATGGCGCCTATTTTTTCCTTCTCCGTTTTATTTCGAAACACCCCTTTTGGAATCACGTCATGGTGAAATAAAGCCATAATTGATGAAATGAAAATATGGTGATTGGAATTCGAATGCGAAATTGGAGCAGAATTTAGAACTTGTAAGGCAGCGTAGGGATTTCTAATAAGTTCCTTCGCCCCACCCTTACCAGCTTTTGTAAAAATATCCATCCAATAATCATATTTTGTTTGAAATAATTTGCGACTTGTTTCAGAAAGTCCCGAGATATTTTCAAATAACTTGGTCATACTCAAGTGGATTATTCTCTGTCAACTCTATTAAGTAAAATGAATATTCTGTATAATTTTATACAAACAATTACTATCAAATTTATAGATATTATTCAATAATTAACTTCTTATTGGATTTTTCTTTATTGGCGGCATATTTGAATAATTCTGTGATTTTATTTATATACAAGGCGTGTGCTTTATCAACACTTAATGAAGATATATCTATAGGAGTGCCTACATAGAGTTTGACGGCAGAAATCTTTCCAAAAAGAGCATTTGCCACTTTAGCAAGTTTTTCTGGTAATAAAAATTGTAAAAAGTTTATTTCGAATTTATGTCCTAGTAATTTCGACAGAATATCGCTTAAATTATCTAAAAAATCAGATTGTTTAAATGTTAAAAATTGCTGTTCATTCCAGCAGTAAATAGGAACAATTTCAACATTAGAATCTTTTGCTATTTTAATAAATCCCTTACGATTTTTTATGAATAGTTTATCATTAAACTCATTATCTAGAGCATAAGAAACTTCTCTCATACCGCCTACCGTAATACTGATAGATGATTCCTTGAAATAATGTAATAAATATGATTTTTCAACTGGGATTACTCCCATCATAAGAGAAATTTCACGAAGGATAGGTATTTTAAATAGAAAAGAGTG
>RGTE01000393.1 GCA_010025475.1 Verrucomicrobiota bacterium | reverse complement strand
GTGTGATCTGGTGGCAATGGCCACGCATGGTCACCGGTGGGTGGAGGATGAAGCATTTTTCGAGTATTTGGAGACCTGTGCACAAAAGTTAAAGGAGGAGGGCATTCCCGCTACGTGGCGGCTTGGGTATGGGCAACCCGGACCCGAATTAGTGAAAGCGGTCCGCGAGACTGGGTGTGATCTGGTGGCAATGGCCACGCATGGTCACCGGTGGGTGGAGGATGTGCTTTTTGGCAGTGCTTCGAGCGAGGTTCGGCATTCGGTGGAGATTCCTGTTTTGCTTTTGCGCACTGAGCAAAAGAAGGTTTGAAAGTCCTCCTGATCGGGGTGGACCTCGCCTGGGGCGAGAAAAAGCACGACGGGGTATGCTTTTTGGATTGGGACGGCCGAAATGGCTCCGTGACGGGGTTCGCCTATCCGCAGGGCGACCGCGAACTATTGGCTGCCCTCCGGGAGAGGGTCGAGGGGCGGAAATCGGTTTTGGTTACGGTGGATGCCCCGATCGTGTGCCCCAACCGGACGGGAACGCGGCCGGTGGATCGGTTGACCCACCGGATGTTTCATCGGGAGCATGCGGCCTGCCACCCGGCCAACCTTACCAAGTGTCCGCGTCCGCCCCGGATCGCGCGGCTATTGGAAAAGCACGGGTTCAAGGTTGGCTGGCAGCCCACGCCGGGGAAAAAGACGGTGGCTGAAGTTTACCCGCACCCGGCGATGGTGCGGATGTTCGGGATTCCGCGAATCGTGAAGTACAAAAAGGGAAGCGTGGTCGAGCGGAGAAAAGAGTTTCGACGGCTCCAGGGTCTCTTGCGGCGGTGTCTCAGGGAAAAGTTTCCCGGTTTGCGGGTGGATTCTGAAGCAGTCGCCTTACTCAGGGATCGTTGGTCGAAGCCGGTGGAGGACCGAACCGATGCGCTGTTTTGCGCGTTGATTGGCCTTTGGCATTGGAAGCACCAAGGGAAGAGGAGTGAGGTGATCGGAGATCGGAAGACGGGGTTCATTCTGCTGCCTGCCGAGGACGAAGCTGGAGGAAGATAGGGCCGATTCGTTTACGGTTACGATTA
>RGTE01000392.1 GCA_010025475.1 Verrucomicrobiota bacterium | reverse complement strand
CCGCAAAAATGGCAAAGCTTCTTAAGTCTTGGAACCTCCGACGGGAACAAGACCAAATGGAAGAACAAGTTAAAGTCAAAGGCGCAAAACCTTTACCCAGATCTTGACGTAACTTTGGCAATAGCTGACGCCTTATTACTTTTGGAATACGGGAGAAAGACAGAATAAATGGAACTATATGATTGGCAGAAAGATTCGGCGGAGGCTCTTTTGGCGAGCCTGCGCGAGCACCATGTTGCCGCAGACTGGAGCGACACGGGAACCGGAAAGACTGCCAAGGCCGTCTGGGTCGCCAAGCAACTGGGCAAGCCCGTAGCCATCATTTGCCCCAAGGCGGTTATCCCGGCGTGGAGGAATTGGTGCGAGGAGGCCGGGATCGAGCCGACCTTCATCCTCAACTACGAAAAACTGCGGGCCGGATCGACACCTTATGGGGACTTTGTCGGTGGTGCCTGGGTATGGTCATCCCCTGTCGTTTACGATCAACTGTTTATTTGGGACGAAGTGCACAAGTGCAAGGGGCCTAACTCCCTCAACGGCAAAATGCTGATCGCTTCTAGGCCCTACTACACCCTTATGCTTTCCGCGACTTTCGCTTCCAACCCTCTGGATATGAAGGCGACGGGATATGTCCTGGGCCTCCACAAGTACGCTGATTTTTGGCCTTGGTGCATTAAGAACGGGGTCAAGAAGGCTCCGTGGGGAGCGATGTCTTACTTTGGGGGAAAGAAGAAGCTGGCCGTGATTCACCAGGCCATGGCCCCAAAATCCAGCCGGATCAAGATCGACGACTTGGGGGACAACTTCCCGGACAACGAGGTCTTTGCCGAAGCCTACGATTGCGGGGACGTCCAAGGCCTTTACGACGACCTGGAGCGTAGGCTGGCAGAGCTGGCGGCAAGCAAGGCGGCAGATAAGCCCCACCCGATGACCGAAATTCTGCGGGCTAGGCAGGAGTCCGAACTTCTCCGCGTGCCGATTTTGCAGGATCTGGCCAACTCGCTTTTGGACGAGGGCAGGTCGGTGGTTATTTTTTGCAACTTCAGGAATTCTCTTGACTCGTTG
>RGTE01000391.1 GCA_010025475.1 Verrucomicrobiota bacterium | reverse complement strand
CCTTCCCCGAAAAAAGCAGACAAGACGGAGAAGATCCCCTTGGTGGCCGTTCCGGTGTCGGAGCCGAAAACAGCCGTGTTTTCAGACTCCAAACTGATTCTGGTCCGAAGTGGTGGGGTGACTTCCCTGCAGTTACGCGAAGCGGCCAAAGTCAAAACCAAGGCGGATGTGGTGGAGGTGTTGGGTCAGGATGGGTCGCTTCAATCGGTGATTGGCAGGAGCAGCGTCCTTGCGGTTTTGCCGGCGCCGACGTCTGAGGTGAGTCCGGAAAAGGCGGCGCAGGCGGTGGAGCTTTTTGATCAGGTGATCGAACGCCATCCCGAGGCGAAGCTGCTGTTGGCGGAGGCGCACAGGCGATGGAAGGAGATCGCGGCCACAGCAATGGTGACGGCAAGTCGTTAGCCACTAGCCGGAGAATGGGAGGCGGGAAGTGGAAGAAAGACCGTAATCTGGAGGCCACCCACCTCTTTCCGCCTTCTTCGCTAAACTTCCCGCGAAACCAAGAGTTATGATTTACCGAGCAGTTGTCTTAAAACGAACGGCAAGATGCCTCCGTGGAGGTAGTATTCGACCTCGATGGGAGTATCCAGGCGGCTGGTGACGGGGATTTTTTCGGTTTTTCCGTTCTCCCGTTTCACGACAAGGGTGAGGGTCTCGCGCGGTTTGGGGGGTGAGCTGAGGCCTTCCAGCGAGTAGGTTTCCGTGCCGTCCAGCTTGAGGGTCTGGGCGTTCGCGCCTTCGGCAAAGGTGCAAGGGAGGACTCCCATGCCGACGAGGTTGGAGCGGTGGATGCGCTCAAAGGTCTCAGCCACCACGGCCCGGACACCGAGCAGGCGGGTGCCCTTGGCGGCCCAGTCGCGGGAACTGCCGGTGCCATACTCTTTGCCGGCAAGGATGATGAGAGGGACGCCGGCCTGGCAGTATTTTTGGGCGGCGTCGTAGATGGAAATCTGGGGGCGCTTGGGATCCAGTAGATCGGGGGTTACACCGCCTTCGACGCCGGGAAGCATGAGGTTTTTGATGCGGACGTTGGCGAACGTGCCGCGGGTCATGACCCGGTCGTTGCC
>RGTE01000040.1 GCA_010025475.1 Verrucomicrobiota bacterium | reverse complement strand
GCTGCAGTGTATTGGACAGAACGGCTATAGTCCTTGTTGCTTTCCAATGTGAATGGAGATTGAACCATCATCACAAACAGCAATACTGATAAGGCTAATGACTTTGGGCTGTTGCGAAGGCGGGGCAATAACTATTGGAGTAGCAATGCGGAAGCCAAGTGATTTGAATGATTCCTTCGCGCACCCGATTCCTTCGCGCTGAGTCGATGTGGACTGGAAGCTAAGATAACCTCCTCCGTGGATAGTGCGATTATTCATTGGAAGCACCAAGCGGAAGCCCATAGAACGCATACCATGTTCAGCGCCAAACAACATCCTCGTAACCGAACCGCAACACTGTGCAATGCGCCTATAGGATCCTCCGCGCAAAAGGAGACAATTCATTGAGGAAAAACGCAACGAAAGCTTAGACAAGCGGACACAAAAGGAGCTGAATTGCAAAACCTACGACGAGGAAGGGCGAGCCAGCCAGTCCCCACAAAAGAGGTACCCTTAGCCACTTTCAGCACCAAAGGGATTGCTTCAGTCATTAGAGGCGTCGGGCTGCGGAATGGAAACAATTTCAACCCATGCGCGTATCCCAAATTTGCCGCCAATGGCCCACATCGTACCGTCATTGCAGGCGGCGAAAAATACATTTATCATCGGTAGCCATTGCCGTTACCCAGCGAGCCGGAGTTGGCAGGCGGTCAGCGATCAGCATTGGTCTTGGGGGAGGGGAGGGGAAAGGGCAGCGCCCGTTGGACAGGCTTACAATAGCGCCTTTGCCTCCCCCTTGCAAGCCCTGCCCTGCTATGCTGCTTCCATCGCCGCGATGCCGGAATCGGTAGACGGAGCGCACTTAAAATGCGCCAGGCATTGCCTATGGGGGTTCAAGTCCCCCTCGCGGCATCAATTCGTTCTCTAATCACTTCCCACGCAATCGGCGCAAAGCCCGTATGCTCCACGCAAACGCAATGGTAAAGAGGATCAGGATTACCACTAGCATCAAGCACTAGCCCACTATGAAGGTGGCCGTGAATGTTAGCGGCATAACGCATTACAGAATCACGATGGCAAGGAATATGAGAAAATAGATACTTTCCTTCACGAACATGGGCACCACGAATGTCTTCAAAGTGCTGTGCATAGTCTGCCAGTTTGTAAATGTCATGATTACCACGAATGAGAATCTTGCGGCCGTTCAGCCTAGAGAGGATCTGTAGCGATTTTCTTGGTATTACCACGTCTCCAAGGTGGTAAACCGTGTCTTTGGCGCAGACTGTAGCATTCCAGGCTTCCACCATTGCTTCATCCATGGCTTCCACCGTATCCCACGGTCTTGTTCTATTGCCTTGAGCATCGAGGAATTGGCAGGCTTTAACGTGGCCAAAGTGCGTGTCGGAGATTAGGAATAGAGACATGGCCAACCGCCAGGCAGTTCATTAGAAAGATAACCGATTCCTTGGCAGATTTCGCAATCGCATTCCTCAAAATCAGCGAAATCAATGTCCCGAGCAAAAGTCTGCAGCGTATTGTGCTGATACAATCTTTTGCAAATCATCATGAGGACGCTCTTTGAGTGTGTAGTGCATCCACCACACTTGGCCTTGCCCATCGCAATCTGGGCAACGACGGAAAAGCATTTGTCCGGTGATGATTGCCCGAATTTGTTCTGAGGATAGTGAATGCTGATAGCTCATTGCGGGAGAACCAAACGAAAGCCAAGGGAAAAGGCGACGCGCTTACGAGGTCCGAAAAACCGATTGGCTGAACGATAGTGCCTGAGAATCTTGGGGATGCTAAACCAAGCGCCACCGCGCAAAACAAAACGAATCATTGGGAAAAACCAAACGAAAACCAACGTCAACATTAGGCAGATTGGCCTGTTCTTCGTATCTAACGGCAGCCCTAGAATCCTTGTTCAGCCAATCTGGAAAAAGGGGGGCGCAAAAACAATCACCCCTTAACGCAATAATTGCTTTTTCTTCCATTGTCATTCTCCACAAAGGACTAAAAGGCCCCCAGCGCAAGCCAGGGGCCATGGTTTATCAGTCTTCCCAAGCACTACCATCGGTGGGAGCACCCTCGTAGGAATCGTGCCACTTGTCAGCGCACCATTCCCAAACATTGCCGTGCATGTCGTAGAGGCCCCAAGCATTAGGGGCGTACTTACGCACGGGAGTAGTCTCGCCTACGTTCCCATTGAAATTGGCTTGATCTTCCGTGAGAGTGTTGCCAGTGTTGTAATGAGTGGTAGTGCCAGCCCGGCAGGCATATTCCCACTCGGCTTCGGAGGGCAGTGCCACGCGCTGCTCACGGGGATTATCTAGCGAATAGCCCAGAGCCACGCTCATGCGATCACAGAACTCTTGGCACTGATACCACGACACTGACTCGACAGGCCGATCATCGCCTTTGAAATACGATGGCGAAGCGGGAAGGTCAATCTTGACTTTTGGCAGGTTTTCTGCCACCCACTTCCATTGTGCTTGCGTGACGGGCGTGTCGCTCATGCGGAAAGCACGAACACTCACTTGATGCTGGGGCTTTTCGTCGTCATAGGCAAGGGGATCACCGTCGGCAGAGCCCATGAGGAAAGAGCCTGCAGGAATGTCAACAAGGACAAGGCCGAGGGCTTGGAGAGCTTCAAGGGTGGAGGTGGAAGTGGGGGAGACCATGGCGGAAAGGAGAGAGAGCGTTTGGAGTGAAAGGGGACGAGAGTAGATTACCACACGCAGTCCGAATGTGTCACTAACGTATGACCTGCCATCCAGGATGGCACGTTGGGCGCTGTGCAGGTAGTCGGGGCGGGTGCGCCAACTGGAACCTCGCAGGGGCTTTTGGTAGTTGGTCATTGGGGAAGAACTAAGCGAAAGCCAAGGTCGCTATCAGACACGATTTCGAGGTCGGAGAAACGAAAAGCCGAACGGCGAGGATCACGTTGAGCCCAACCGCCACCCCGAAAGATTGCTAAGGGGTGTGCCACTTTCTCCTCAATCGCCTCTACGTCTGTGCCACAATGCGGACAAACAATGTAAGTCATTGGGGAAGAACTAGGCGGAAGCTAATTGTGTTAGTAGTGTTAGTAGTGCTTTCGCCAAACCAGGCGGCACGATTGGCGCTGCGTACCTCCATCTCGCCCCTCATTAAACGGATTCCTCTTGAACCACCACGAATGCTTTCCATTAGCTAAATTCTCCTACGATGTGGTCCCAAGTGCCTTCGCCATGGCCAACACAAAAACCAGGATACAATTTGTGCCGGTAAAGATTGTTTGGGCCTGGCTCTGAATAGGGACCATACTCTTTTGGACGGCGCGGCCAACTCCGTTGAGTGATAATCTCCAGCATTTCCTCTTTTGTTATCGTCTCGCCATATTCATTCACAATTTCCTTGTCAGGATCTTCAAACAGGCGCTTCCAATCGTCCAAGGTTTCAATGCTTTCTTCTGGCATTACATGCAAACCAAAACACCATCCTCCACTGCTCTTGCCAATGTGCAGAATACTTTCGTTGTCCACAAGCCCACAATGGGGGCAAGGCTTGTTCTGCAAGTAGTAATTAGTGCCCATGACAATCAATCCTCAACGAGCCTGACAGGGCAAACCCTTTGCGTCCCACCAAGGAAAGCAAACATGGGCGTTACAAACTCTGGCGGGGCAATCATGCTCCTGCCTCCAGGGCTTGTCCGCCGCAAGCAACGGCAGCAATTTGCTTGCCAGTCGGGATCGTCCGTTTCGATGCCTGAGCATCGTGCATAGTCAAGGGGGAGCATGGCCATAAGCCAACAACTCGCTTATGGTACCACCATGGCCAAGAGGCTGTCAATGAAAAAGGCCGAAAGCCCTAAAGCCCCCGGCCATCCCCATTGTCCTATCCCTCTTAACAATACACCATGAAAGCTCTCAGGAGTACATTGGCAGGGAAGTGGCAGGGCCTTCAAAGAAGGCTACGGCCCGTCCCCGGCGGCTTTCCACCAGTTCTTCGGCCTTGCCCCTCTCAAAGAGTTGATCGCTTTGCCGCAGCCAGAAGTCCTTGTCAAGCCACTTATCATCACTATTGCTCAAATCATCAAACGCCCACAATGCAGTGGCCCGCCGCAGGCGATTCAGGCTTTGGCTTGCATTTTCTCCAAGCTCCCTCGCCAGCAAGCTATTCACTCCCACATGCACTTGTTCGTCCCTGCTAATGTCCTGCGAAATCGTACGCAGCCCCATGTCACCATTAAAACGGAAGAAAGGCAGTACAACAAAGAAGATGCTACGTTCCAGAATTGCAGCCTTCAAAATGGGATGGGCAGGGTGGTCCATCCAAGCCTTCAAAATGTTTTGCACTTCCTTCTCGGCCCTTTCATTAGTGCCATGTGCTTGCGCCGCATAGTTCAAGGCTTCATCATGCCGCTCTTCATCTTTTTGATTGCTCAGTAGTGCTTCAATAATGCCAGGCGTGGAAGGTAGTTCTTTTGCCATGCCTTGCTCCAACAATTCTGCCACTGGCAGTTCCAAGCACCGCAAGGCCAAACAACGCTGCAACGCATCCCTAGCGCCATCTTTAATGGCACCAGCCTCAATTTCCACGGCACTCCATGGCCGCTTCTTGGAAATCATATTGGCATAAGGGGAAGAAGAGGACAATGGCGAAGAGGCAATCATTGGAAATAAAGCAAAGGAACAATGGCGAAAGAAAAAGGGGGCGCAAGCCCCCTCGTAAGTCAAAGGCAGGGGCTAATTATTCAGAGCATGAAGTGCATTGTTGCTCAAACTTTTGTTCTTCATCAAGGCCAAATAGCTCCTTGAAATCATCGTCTAATGCCACAAAGGCATCATCTTTGGCTTGAGCATTAGGCATCACTGGCAGGGCATAGTACAAACTGGTCTGCGGACTTTCCAGCCAATCCTTCAGAAAGGCTTCATCACACTTAACCATATCGCTCCACCAGTTATAGGAATAACCGTGGAACAATCCCGTGGCTTCATACATCCTAACAATGCCATTAGCCACCCTCTTGTAAACTTCCCACCCAACTTCTGACGCAATTTCCACACTACCGTGGTCAAACGATTCCACGCCAAAAGTGCTACTATCCCTATCAATAAGACGAGCAATGGGCGGAGCAAGTTCAGGGGCAGTGGTGAAACCTTGAGCGTCTAAATAGCGATAGGCGCAGGAAGCAGTGGGAGCAATGGCAAAAGCACGGGCCATGTTATGAGCATCAGCCACTTGTGCTGCGTTGTCAAGGGCATAGCAAAACTCCTCAACAAACAGGCTAGCCTTTGTGCCACTCACGTCTTCCCATGCAGCATCACTATGAAACCAAGCATCAAGAGCATCAGCCAGTTCGGCGTAAGTGATACCATTGATGGCCAGGCAATTAGCCAAACCAAGAATACCAAGCCCCACTTGACGATCAATGACAGGAGGCAGATAATGGCCGCCTTTTTCCACGCCAGTTTTACCATGCAGTTCGCACAGTTCTTTCATGCCATTGACAAAAGCTTCATGAAACTCTTCAGGCTTTAGCGCACCAAGATTCACATGCTGAAGCAAGCAAGTGCCACGATGGGGAAGTAGAACTTCCAGGCAAACATTTCCATAAATACGAGCCCCTTCATTATCAAAACGCATCTTCATCAGCCAAACATCACCTTGCGTGATTGCCTTGGTCAGGGCTGCAATAAACTCAGGCGATGACTTCTCAAGGAAATTATCATCAACATTCACACACCGCTTTGCCCATTGAAAGTCTTTCCTCGGAGCACTAATAAACTCCATGGCATCAGGATGGTCATAATCAAGATGAAGCACCACTGCCCCATTCTTGAACTTTCCTCCCCGCCTCAGCACTTCATTAAGCTTGCTATAAATCATACCAAAACTTACTGGCCCACTAGACACTAGCCCTTTGCCATTGTCTGTTCCTTTAGGCCGCAGTTTGCTCAAATGAATGGCCACTCCAGCACCATTCCGTAAGGCATGACTTACAAAAGCCCAACTATCTTCAATTCCATCTTCTCCTTCCATTGAATCTTGCACCACAAAAACAGTGCAACTAACAGGCAGGCGACCATCAGGATCATCAATCCAGTCTTGCACGCGACCAGTGCGAGCAATGGGGAGACACTTGGCATTGTCTTTGAGAGCCATAGACAGGAAAGGGGCCTGGCGGCCCCATGAAGGAAGGTGGAACGTCCCAAGCCTAGCACCATTCAGCCTTTAGTCACAAATACCATCGGCAGGGGCATCGAGCTTGTCTTTAGCGAAAAGCATGGCTTCCGCTTTGCTGCGGAAATAGTAGGGATTGCCTTCATAGGCAATAAACCACTGGTAGCCAGGGCGGCTATAGCAAGGCCACACTTTGATAGTGCCAATGTACCATGGCTCAACAAGATTGGCTAGAGGGAACATTGGCAATGAGCTTTCTCCAATGGTAAGAGAACAATGGCGAGGAAAATAGTAGCGAAATTGACTAGGGCTGGATCTTAACTTGATAAATCTCTTGGCAGAGTTGTGCGTTTTCTGGACCAAGCTCCTTAATGCAAGCTACTGCCTTTTCTGCACGATTAGTGATTTGCCGGTTATTGAAAGCATTAACGGCGGCGCCCGTGAAGAACACCGCAATTAGAACTCCAACGGCGACTGTCGCACAGAAAGCAATGCCTTTTAATTGATCGGCAGTGTCAGGATCATTAAAGCTGAACATGGTCAAGCAATGGGCAAGACAAGGGCCCTCTCAAGCTACTCCCTCCCCCTCGCCATCGTCAACTCTCTTCTTTCCTTAGAACTCCCTGAGTTTCCTTAGAGTTTCTTGAAAAGAATAGCCTGTTTTCCAGCCTCTTTTTTTCTCCTTCCTCCACTTCCCTTGCGCTGCAATGGTTTAATCTAGCCTTAATCTTCTTGCTTTCTATTGACAAACAATGTATGCTTAAGAGAGGGAACCGACATGGTTCGCTTCCAAATCACGATTTGGAACCTCCGTGAGGCGCTTCGGACGAAGCCTTCCAAGGCTTTCCAGCCAGTAGCGCCTCTAAGTTCCCTCTCCCGACCTACACTTTCGCTAAAGAAGCCTTCGCTAAAGAGCCCTTCCGGCCAGAGCTTCCAAGCGAATCAGTTGTAGGGCTCTTTGCCCTTCTAGCTCCTCTCAATAATTAACAAAGCGGGAGCAAAGAGCCAGGCCCCCTAAGGGCTTCCAGTCGGGCTCCCGCTAGTCGGCTTCCAAGTAAACTTCGTTTACCAGGAATCCTTCTAACAATCCTTTAATAGGCTTCCCTGAGCAAGGAGTTCTAGGAATGAAAAAGCCTAGACCAAGGGGATACTATGGTCCCGACAAGGGGAAGTATCAAAAGATACAAAAACTATGGGCAAGAGCAGGATTAGGAAAAAACAATGGCGAAAATAAGGGAATATCAATGGTGAAAATAAGGGAATATCAATGCTGGAAAAAAGGAACCAATAGTCAAAAAGGAGGCCCGTCCGTTCGCCCTTTAGGGCTACCGTCAATGGCCTCCTTCCTTCCCTAAATCATCCCCACTGCTCAGCCATTGCCCTAGCAATACCTTCATAGGTGCGGCTCCTCTCCTTCCAACGGTTAGGACCAGGGCTCATCCTATGTACCCTCGCTTCCCTTCCATCCACTACATTCGTTGCTACTAATTTCTCCAGTCCCTTCAGCCATAAGCAAGTGGCCTTTGTCTCTCCATGCCCAAACCACCAAGGCTGCACAATCTGGTCTGGTTTCCTAATCTTTGTTGAAATCACACTAATCGGATTCTCAATCGCAATCTTCTCAATCCTTGCCTCCATCAACATCCTCACAAAATCCAATGCCTCCTCTTGCTCCTTCCTCTTCTCCTTAAACCATCGACTACCACTAACTGCCAAATGCGTGCATGGTGGATGCGCAATCATCAAGTCCCAACCATCATCAATTACATCCTCTACCCTTCCCTCATAATGTGGTCCTTCTTTCTCAGTCGGCAATAGATCACAACTCATAGCCTCATGCCCCCTAGCACGAAAAGCATCCCTTACCCTCCCGCTATACTCACAAGCCACCAACACTCGCAACTGCCGGTTCGCCATTGCCTGATCCTTCAAAGGGCTCATAAAGCCTAGCAGAACTGCTAGTCCGATTTTCGGATGAAAAATGGTCCCGCTTTTAAAAGGGGCAATTTCGGATGAAAAATGGCGTCGCTTTTAAAAGGGGGTAGCCCGTACAGTAGGCCGCACCAGGCGGCCGTTACTGCTCTATGCTCTAAGACTTTCTAGCGTTTCTATGGCGTATTGGCAAGCTTCCGGGTCGTCGAAAGGGAAGTCTTCGGCGTACCATTCACCATTAGGATCAATCCGCCGGAGGGAGGCTAGCACTTGTACCATTGTTTCATACGTTGCATCGATCTGCTCAAGTGTGATGGATTGCATGGCGGGGAACCTTTCGGGGACTTGTGAATAATAGGACGGAAGCCCCGGGAATCCCGGGGCCGTTGTTGCTTCAAATATGGCTAAAGCGGTCGCTATCAACTCGGGTACGGGGGGCTCCCGAAATAGTGTCGTATTCAGTTTGGGTAGTTTGATGATGCTGCCCCCCCCTAAGCGCCAAATTTCTGTAGTAGGTGGTGTTCACGAATGAACCACCACGATAGACTACGCGCCAAACTTTGCCGCCATTGATGCTGCAGAGTGCCGATCTTTCAGTGGCGGATGAATCGGCAAAAAACGTCGGACCATCGTTAACCCAGTGGGGGGCGGCGTCGCAAGTCTTCAGGGTGATAGTTTTCATTTGGGAAGCTCCCTTGAATACCCAAGAATAATAGGACGGCCAGCCACTAGGACTGGCCGGATTGTGCCAGTCAGACGACTGGCTTCAGTCGGTGGGAATAGTCCGGTCGGACCTTGGCCAATAGGATCAGAAAATCGCCGGCAGTCTTGGCCGGGCGAATCCCTACAGTCTGCCAGCCAGTAGCGGTGCCACGGTAGGTCTCGATTCTGAACAGGGGAACCATGGGAAAACATGCGAGAGGACGGGGGAACAATAGCACGGGAGCGGGGAATGGCCTGTGGAAAAACCTGTGGAAAAACCTGTGGGAAAACTTAACCCTAAACGCAACCACAAGTCTCCCCCATCGGTCTGCCCGATTGTGTGAATGTATACAACCAGGCATAACTTTATGCGTCTATGCGCATAAGCGCATAGGAGCATAGGGGCAGTCTATGGGCGAGACTCTGCCCATAGGTCAAGGAACTGCTCAACTATATCACGGGCTAGGTTAGTCGTATTGTCCCGACGGTAAAGGTCGCAGATTCCCCAGTGAGGGAAGCCATAGGCTCCGCCAGTGTAACTATTGTCTCCCGTTTGATAACCCCACACTATGCCGTCGTCAGTAGGCTTGGCGCC
>RGTE01000390.1 GCA_010025475.1 Verrucomicrobiota bacterium | reverse complement strand
CAATGTCTAACTATGTTAACACTACTTCAAATGAACTTGCTAATACTCTTCAATCTACTTCCAATGTTATTAGCACTCGCATCTCAGATACAGATGTAGCAATGTCTAACTATGTTAACACTACTTCAAATGAACTTGCTAACACTCTTCAATCTACTTCCAATGTTATTAGTGAACGCATTACCAGTCTAAATGCAGGCACTGATGCAGCAATGTCGAATTATGTTAATACTACATCTAATGAGCTTGCGAATACTCTTCAGTCTACTTCCAATGTTATCAGTACTCGTATTAGTGATTTGGACAGTGGTATGTCTAACTACGTAAATAACACATCAAACGAGTTAGGAAATACATTACAATCTACTTCAAATACTATCAGTGAAAGAATTACTGCTCTTAATGCTGATATGATTGCAGATGGTACTTCACATCGCTTTATCATCAATGATGCTTATGATACTGATTTGTTTGTACACGGAACTTTATCTGCAAGCAATCTTCACATAATGGGTGACACTACAACTATTACCACATCTGTCTACAATACTGAGAACCTTCAAATTGTGTCAGATGCTATTGATGGACCTGCTCTATTAATTTCACAATCTGGCGACGGTATTAATAATCTCTTTACTGCTGAATACAACAACAATGAACTTATGGTTATCAAGAGCAGTGGCAATGTAGGAATTGGTGTATCAGACCCAAGCACTAAATTACAAGTAGATGGTACTGTAACTGCAACAATGTTTAATGGCGAAGGAGCTCAATTGTTCAATGTTAACCTTGGTGATAGAAATACATCAATGTTAGTAGAAGGAAGCAACCTATATTACACTGCTCAACGCGTAGGAGTAATAGTATCATCATCGAATGTAGAAACATCAAATTATATTAATAATACTTCAAATGAACTTGCTAACACTCTCCAATCTACTTCAAATGTTATTAGCACTCGCATTTCAGATACTGATGTTGCAATGTCAAATTACATTAATAATACTTCTAACGAACTTGCTAACACTCTTCAGTCTACTTCCAATGTTATTAGCACTCGCATCTCAGATACAGATGTA
>RGTE01000389.1 GCA_010025475.1 Verrucomicrobiota bacterium | reverse complement strand
CTCGATCGACGCCAGCAAACACTCGCTCTTCGGGGCCTCCAAGGTGGCCGCGGACATCATGGTGCAGGAGTACGGGCGCTATTTCGGGATGAAGACCTGCTGCTTACGGGGGGGCTGTCTGACGGGGCCGAATCACAGCGGCGTCGAGTTACACGGGTTTCTCTCCTATCTCGTGAAATGCAACTTGGAGGGAAAGAAGTACCGCGTCTTCGGCTACAAGGGGAAACAGGTGCGGGACAACATCCACTCGCTCGACGTGGCGAAGTTCATCGCCGCTTTCCTGGAAAAGCCCCGTTCGGGAGAAATCTACAACCTCGGCGGTGGCCGAGCAAATAGCTGTTCCATCCTCGAGGCCTTTGCCGCCACCGAGAAGCTGACCGGGAAAAAAATGGAATGGGAGTACGTGGACAAGAACCGGGAAGGGGATCACATCTGTTACATCTCCGATCTGGGGAAGATGCAGGCGCATTATCCCGACTGGAAAATCACGAAGAGCTTGGCCGATATTTTTTCGGAAATTGTGGGGGCGTGGAGGAGGCGGGCGAAGTGATGGAAAATTCGGTTTTGGTAGGGCCCGACCTCCGGGCGGGCCGAAAGGAAAATTGGATGAATCAGGGATGTGCGCGGCCTGCCGGGACGTCAGGCCCTACCTAGTAACGACGTGCCGATTTACGAATTCTACTCTCCGGACAGCCATCGCATTTACAGTTTTTTTGCCCGGCGGATGCTGAAGGCCGGCGAGGTGCCGTTCTGTCCGGACAACCCCAAACACCGGATGGAGAAGATGGTTTCCCAGTTTGCCTTCACGGGTCGGGCCAAGGAACCGGCAAGGAAGGAGGGTCCGGAAATGGAGGGACCGGAGATGGATCCAAGGATGGAGCGGGAGATGATGAAAATGGCCGACGAGTTTTCCAAGATGGACGAGGACAACCCCGATCCCAAGGTGCTCGGCCGGATGATGCGGAAGATGATGGAGGTGAGCGGCCAGAAACTGCCCGGGGAAATGGGGGAGATGCTCAACCGGCTCGAAAAGGGGGAAGATCCCGACAAGCTCGAGGCGGAATACGGGGATGTGTTGGA
>RGTE01000388.1 GCA_010025475.1 Verrucomicrobiota bacterium | reverse complement strand
TTTTATATATCGCTGTATTATAATGCTTTATAAATTTTAAGGTACTGTTGCATGAAAATGTAAATTCGACTCATCGCTAGGGCAGCCTCGATGAGGCTGCGGAAGCAGGTCATTGAAAATTTGGAATCCAAACCCCGCAGGCTCATCGAACCTGCCCTTGCAAACCCTGGGACTTAAATAGCCAATCCGCGTACGCCGCATCCTTTGCGTGAAATCTGGAATCCCGCTCAATTTTTCACACACCGAAATCCCAAATGACTGGTGCCGGTGCTGACCTCACCCTTGCTCCGCGTCCCCAAAATGTAACGGGCGCAAAATTGGTCGGAGCAGAGAAACGAACCTCCCCGGTGCACCCTCTTTTTGGCCCCGGGCTCTTCGGGATCAAAGCTATCCTCCGGACCTCGTGGATCACGGATCATCCCTTTCTTTGTATCAACCTCATAGGCGTCCGGCCGGTACCAGTCGGAACACCATTCCCAAACGTTTCCGGAAAGATCGTAAAGGCCGTATGGATTGGGCGGATACTGTTTCACCGGCGCAGTGCCCTTCCATCCATCCTCGCCTGAATCCCTCTCGGGAAACCGCCCCTGCCAGGTGTTTGCCATCCACTTTCCCTTCGGCCGAAATTCGTTCCCCCACGGATAGGTTTCTCCCGGCCTTCCTCCCCTCGCCGCCCGTTCCCATTCGGCCTCGGTCGGCAACCGTTTCCCCGCCCACTTTGCATACGCCTCCGCATCCTCATACGCCACGTGGATGACCGGGTAATTTTCCCGGCCCTTCAGGTCCGATCCCCGGCCCGTCGGATGTTTCCAGCAAGCCCCGGGCACATAACTCCACCAGGAACGGACATCGTCCAGCGGCACCGGCCGATCCGTGGCGTGGAAACAGACGGATCCCGGCACCAGCATCTCCTCCGTGGCCCCCGGGAAATCCTCCTTTTTCGGTTTGCGTTCGGCCACGGTGACGTAGCCGGTGGCATCGACAAATTTTTGGAACTGGGCGTTGGTCACCTCCGTCTCGTCCATCCAGAAGCCGTCCACTTCCACCTCATGGGCAGGTTGCGCATCGGTGAAACCCGCC
>RGTE01000387.1 GCA_010025475.1 Verrucomicrobiota bacterium | reverse complement strand
TCTGCTCACTTGCCGCTATCCTCCAACTCTCCGTTGCTTTTCCCGTTCTGCTCGCCACCGCCGGACTCACCCCCCGCATGGCCCTGCCTCTCCTCGGTTCCGTGGAAAGAATCTTCGCCCCGTGGCATCTCACCTCCGGCTACGGCCTTTTCGCCGTCATGACCGTCCGCCGTCCCGAACTCGTCCTCGAACATAGCCGGAACGGAATCGACTGGCAGCCTCTCCTCTTCCGTTACAAGGCCGGACCGCCCGACCGGCTACCGCCCCAGATCGCCCCGTTCCAGCCCCGGCTCGATTGGCAGATGTGGTTCGCCGCCCTCTCCGCCGAGCGCGGCCAACTCCCCGGCTGGTTCGCCGAATTCGTCAAAAAACTCCGCGCCGGATCCCCCGCCGTCACCGGGCTTCTCGCCGCCGGCCAGTCCAAACTCTCCCCAGATGGTTATCTTCGCATCCGCCTCGACCAGTACCGCTTTACCACCCCCGCCGAACGCTCCGCCACCGGGCACTGGTGGCACATCACCCCCGGTCCCGTCCTCCTCGTCCTCTCACCGGAAGAAAAACCAATCAACCCGTAGGGCTGGCCGTCCCGGTCAGTCGGTTGGATAATTTTTCATCAGGCTTCGCATCGGCGGATCGGGGACGATCCGCCCTACCGGGCTTTGATTCTTTTGGCCCAACTTTCCCGCTTACCTCATCTTCATCTTCATCTTAATCTTCACCTCCATGCACCTCCGCGTCTCCATCTCCACCCAACGACTCGATATCATCGGTGACGACGGCCGCGTCATCCGCTCCTTTCCCGTCTCCACCGCCAAAAACGGCACCGGCACGGAACCTGACAGTCACAAAACCCCGCTCGGCTGGCATCGCATCTGCCAGAAGATCGGCGAGGGTGCCGCCCCCGGAACCCAGTTTGTCGGACGCAAACCCACCGGCCGCGTCTGGCAGCCCACCGACCCCGTGGAAGAGAAGAATCTGGTTCTTACCCGCATCCTCTGGCTCGACGGCGAAGAGCCCGACAATCGCACCAGCAAAGACCGCTACATCTACATCCACGGCACCAACCGCGAGGATCTCATC
>RGTE01000386.1 GCA_010025475.1 Verrucomicrobiota bacterium | reverse complement strand
ATCTCCGCGCTGGAGGCGTTGGGCACGCAGCCGAGTGGCGATCCCTGGGCAATGAACCGGATTGCCCTATCGGAAAAAGAGCCAATGACCCGGATTCTGGCAGCCAAGGCAGTCGCCCGCAGCCTGCAGGGTAGGGAAGCAACGGACGCTGCGGTGGTGGAGTTTGGGAGAGTATGGGCACCGGAGTTGTCCCGATTGGCGATCGAGGGCAGCAACCAGGAAGGGTTGCAGGCGGTTTCGGCCCTTGCGATCCGGAAAAAATCCCCTGAGGTCAGGAATGCCCTTGCCAGGATCGCGGCGCAGTGTCAGGACACCAAGGTTCAAGCCGCGGCCCAAAAGGCACTCCAAGGCAAAAATAGGGCGTCGACCGCCCCTTAGGGGTTCCCACTCTCTATCCGGCACGCGATGGTTCGGAGCTTCGCAGAAAGCTCAAAATTGCCCTTTTATTCCAGAGGGGTTTGGATAAATTAAGATTAGTATATGAGATCAATTACCTTTCTTCTTTTGACGCTGTTGGCCATCCCGGGTTGGGCTCAAACCCCCGAGACCGAGACGCTGGAATTTTCCGGGCCCTCCAATGCCCCGATTTATGTGATCGACGGGAATTTTCATTACGATGAAACGTGGCAAGGCCTTTCCCTGATGTTGGACTGGTCGGGCTCGATGGATCCGGCCACCGGCATTTTTTCCGGAAATGGGGACTTCTCGGCCAGTGGCAGTTATGCTTCTTACAGCATCGACTGGGATGGGACGATATCCGCGGCACTGCAAATGAAAACGGCCGGCAACGTGGTGCGGGTCAACGGCAAGTTGACCGTCTCCGGAGGAGGGACGATCTCCGGGTATCAACTGGATCGACTGGTAGCGGATTTATCCCTCACGAATCTCGACGTGAATGTCGCCACCGCCCAGATGAGCGGGTATGTGGGCTTCAAGGGATCCGTCAAGGCCCTTGGCAGAACCGCAAGTTTTTCTTTGCCGAAAACCTACTTATCCTTTGATTTGCCGGACGTGAATAACGATGGAACTTGGGACAGCAGCGGCGAGTGGACGGAAGACATCACCGCCAATGTGCGCACG
>RGTE01000385.1 GCA_010025475.1 Verrucomicrobiota bacterium | reverse complement strand
CTTCGCTCTAGCTTTCTAAGCTTTGGCAATAGCTTAGGCTCGTAGAAGTGGTCTGCCGCTAAAAGTTGTAGGGCAGTCTGACGATCAGCTTCCAGTAAAGCAAGCAAGAATACAATCTCTTTGTGCTCAAATTCCACCAGTCATTAAGAAACTATTGCCATGATAGTGCCCATTACCTAACGAGAGAGTTAATCCAATCAATGTCATCACTTTCGGAAGCTTCCAAGATCGCTGCAGCCAAGGCAAAGGGGAAGTCGTCAACATTGGCTTCCTTGCCGCCAGTGACTGTCCATTGTCCCGATTGACGATACACCACGCTCAAACCCTTGATTTGCTTAATTGCCACTTCATGACTGTAGAGAGCAATGAGCCCAGCATTGAATAGTTGCCGCATTTTACTGAAAGCCTTCATCTTGGTAGACACGCTCCAAGTAAGTTCGCTGATTGGCAGGCTTTCGGCAAGTGTTTGAATGGTGGAAGCACTATTGAACTGGTCAAGCACAATACTTTCAAACCCATAGGCCGTATGATGCTCCCGAATCCATTGTTCCACTGCCTTAATGTTCACTTCCTTTTTACCATTGATTTCAAAGTCAGCATCAAAGGAATGGAACTTATCAACAATTAGTGTTTCTCCTTCGTAGTGAACGATGCAGGCCGTGTAGTTATCCCGCCCAACACCACCTTTTGCCGGGTCAAGCGCAAGGTAGTACATGCCCTTGAATTGCGCTTGAGGCAAGAGGATGCCCCGTCGCTTATCGACTGCAGCATCAACAACTTCAGGCGCAAGAAGGGCAGAAAGATTCTTGGAAAACTGAGCACCATATTCCACCCAGAACGCATCAGGATCACGCTTAAGGGCCGCTTCAAGGAATGGGCATCCCCATGGCAAATTGGGATTGATTTCCCAGGTGGGAATGTTGACGGCCTGCATGAAGGGGAAGTCGCCACTTTGAGCTTCGCAGTAATGCTCGTAGAACAGGCCATCAGTGAGCCATGGCGAAGACAGTTCTAGGAAGCGGCCATGGCCGCCAAACTGGGCCACGGAAGGCTCTAGGGCGGTGTAGATGGCCTTGGCGC
>RGTE01000384.1 GCA_010025475.1 Verrucomicrobiota bacterium | reverse complement strand
TCGCCCGGATCGGCCCCGATCTTTCCAACGTCGGTGCCCGCATGCCGGAGGCTGAAAAACTCCTTCAACACATCTACGACCCCCAACTGCTGAAAAAAAGTTCCACCTGCCCTCCGCACCCCTGGCTTTTCACCAAAACCCCTTCGGGCCCCAAGGCAGAACCCGATGCCCTCAAGGTTTCGCCTGACGGCTGGCACCAGCTGATTCCGACCTATCAGGCCAAGGCCTTGGTTGCGTATCTCCAATCCCTCAACGCCAACTACGCCCTGCCGGAGGCGCCCCTCAAATGAACCCGCACGACTCTTCCCAACTTCCCCAGGCCCCCGCCGAGCGGCACGCCCCCATTCCCGGTTGGCTGACCGGCTTGGGTCTGATTCTTGCCTTCTGGGCGGGTGGATATCTCTTTCTGTACAGCGGCGGTTTCCGCGGAGACGTTTATGACCCGGGTTTGATCACGTGGGGTCCCGTCAGCACTGGCCCGGTCGCACCGCCCGATCCCAAGATCATCGGCAAACGCCTCTACACCGCCAACTGCGCCCAATGCCACCAGGCTTCAGGACTGGGTCAAGCCGGGGTCTATCCGCCGTTGGCCGCATCTGAATGGGTGATCGGCTCAAAGCACCGCCTGATTGCCATCCTACATCACGGCATCGCCGGCCCAATCAATGTGAAGGGCAATCTTTACAACAACAACATGCCGGCTTGGGGTGATGGAGCCCCGGTGCCCCTCAAGGACGAACAAATCTCCGCCATCTTGACCTACATCCGCAGCGAGTGGGGAAACAGCGCCGATGGCATTACCACGGAGGAAGTCGCCCGGATCCGCACCACAACAAAGGAACGGAAGCAACCTTGGTCCGAAAAGGAACTCCTCGCCCTCCCGTCTGACTTGCCGCCGGCTCCGGCGAAATAGCTTTTCGCTTCGGCAGGGTGGCCAGTCCCCTGGGTCGCCCCGTTACTGTTCTAAGATGGAAAATTTAATGAGGCAGCGTAGGGACACTCTGCCCTGTCGAATCCTCATCCTAATCATAATCGAACAATCTACTGCGTCGGCTTGACCAACTTCTGAAACTCCGCCTCC
>RGTE01000383.1 GCA_010025475.1 Verrucomicrobiota bacterium | reverse complement strand
GCCACTTTTGAAAAAAGTGGCAGCCACTTCCATCGGAAGTGGCCTACCGTATTTGAACCTAAAATCCTCATCGTTATTTGGAAAAGTTTGATTCATAAAAGGGTCGATGACGCCAATGGACGCCAAGCCCGGCCAGAAGCGGACCGAGTCGGACTCGATGGGTAAAATCGAGGTGCCGGCGGACCGTTATTACGGGGCCCAGACGGAGCGCTCCCTTCACCACTTCGACATTTCCCACGACCGTATGCCGGCCCCGCTCATCCATGGCCCCGCTCATCCATGCGTTTGGCCTGCTTAAGAAGGCCTGCGCCCTCGCCAATGCCGAGCTCGGCCTTCTCGCCAAAGACAAGGCGGGTTGGATTACCCAGGCCGCCACGGAGGTGGCGGAGGGCAAGCTCGACGACCACTTCCCCCTTCGGGTCTGGCAAACCGGCAGCGGCACCCAGACGAACATGAACGTCAACGAGGTCATCTCCAACCGGGCCATCGAACTGGCCGGCGGCACCCTCGGATCCAAAAAGCCCGTTCATCCCAACGACGACGTCAACATGTCCCAGTCCTCCAACGACACCTTCCCCACCGCCATGCACCTCGCCGCCGTGGACCAGCTTCAGAAGGAACTCATCCCCTCGGTGCAAAAGCTTCGGGACGCGCTCGCCAAGAAGTCCGTCGAATTCAAGAACCTCATCAAGATTGGCCGTACCCACCTCATGGATGCCGTGCCCATGACCCTGGGTCAGGAGTTTTCCGGATACGTAGCCCAGCTCGACGCGGCCCTCTCCCGTATCCAAGGCGCCCTCCCAGAGTTGCATGAACTGGCACTCGGGGGGACCGCGGTCGGCACTGGGATCAATACCCATAAGGATTTTCCGGCAAAGGCCGCCGCCCACCTGGCCAAACTCACCGGCCAACCGTTTGTCTCCGCTAAAAACAAGTTCTACGCCCTCGCCACGCACGATCCGCTCGTCGCGGCCAGCGGCGCGCTCCGCACCCTTTCCGTGGCCCTGATGAAAATCGCCAACGACATCCGCTGGCTGGGCTCCGGTCCGCGGGCGGGACTAGCTGAACTCCATCTGCCGGA
>RGTE01000382.1 GCA_010025475.1 Verrucomicrobiota bacterium | reverse complement strand
CCGGTGACACAGATGTACCCTTTCTCCCGTTTCTTGAGCCGCTCCAGAATGGTCTGCTTCGCCGAATCGAGGTTCAGGGCGCTGATGCCGACCCCCAAAACATCCACCCGCTGGCTCTTGGCCGTCATCGGCAAATTATGCCTGTGGGCAAGGGCCCCTTCCAGTCCGCAGACTGCTTGAAGTTGAACTAAGCCCCGCCCATCTCCTTTTTGATCCAAGCATAGGTCTTCGCCAGGCCATCCTTCAGCCTGGTGCTCGGCTCCCAGCCCATCAGTTTTTTGATGAGGGCGTTGTCGCTGCTTCGTCCCCGCACCCCCTTGGGGGCGCCGAGGTTGTATTTCCGCTTCAGCTTGACCCCGGCAATCCCCTCCACGAGGTCCACCAGCTGGTTGATCGAGACCATCTCCGCGCTGCCCAGGTTGATCGGATCGCGGATCTGGCTCTCCATGATCTCGGTCGATCCTTGGATGCAGTCATCGATGTACATGAAGCTCCGCGTCTGTTCCCCATCCCCCCAAATCTCAATCTCCCCGCTCTTGTTCTTCTGCGCCTCGATCACCTTGCGACAGATCGCCGCAGGGGCCTTTTCCCGGCCGCCATCATACGTCCCGTGGGGACCGTAGACGTTGTGATACCGCACGATCCGGGTCTCCAGCTTGTAATCCTCCCGGAAATGCCGGCACATCCGCTCACTGAACAGCTTTTCCCATCCGTACCCGTCCTCCGGCATGGCGGGATAGGCGTCCGACTCCTTCAGCCCCGGATTTTCCGGCGTGGTCTGCTTATCCGCCGCGTAGACGCAGGCGGAGGAGGCGTAAAAAAATCGTTTTGCCCCGGCCTCTTTGGCCGCCATCAGCAGATGGGTGTTGATGAGGACCGAAAGCATGCACTCGGCTTTGTGCAGCTCGATAAAACCCATTCCCCCCATGTCGGCAGCCAGATTGTAGATCCACTCCATTCCCTTCGCGGCCTTGCGACACGCCTCCAGTTCCCTGAGGTCGAGTTGGTGGTTATCGACATCGTCAAACTTCTGGTACCACTCCTTGAACGGCTTCAGATCGACCGCCCGGATATTTTTGAT
>RGTE01000381.1 GCA_010025475.1 Verrucomicrobiota bacterium | reverse complement strand
CAGGGGGTGATCGGGGCCAAACAGGAAGAAAACTTCAGGTTAAGCCAAAAAGCCTTCCTTTTAATGGATGCCAACCAGGTTCAGGATCCCGCCCGGAACAACGCCGCCTTGCAGCAGCTTAGGCCGAAACCGGTGCCCACCCGGTGAGATCTGCTTTGGCACGTTTTGTTGTGGCGATGGCCACTGCCGGCTGGACGCAGGACTTTACGAAGATCTATCCGACTTACAGCAGCACAATTATTCGCATATCTTTTCCGGATTATGTTCCGGAAAAAAGGACCGACGGAAGGCTTATCGCCCACTCAACCCATTCCAACACCATTTTCCGGAAGCCGTTCGGTCCGGAAGTTCACCTTGCGTGATCCGAAAAATTTCATTCCTTTCCCCCGCCCCGCCAGTCGCATGGATGCCAGGAGGTCTTGCTGGCCTCAGTCCCAAAGATCGAAGTTGTCGCTCTTCTTGAGCCGCGCGCCGCATTTGGGACAGCGGGTCTTGCCGGAATGGAAAAGCTTAAGATTTTTACCCCCGCATTCGCCGCACTTCCTTTCCACCGGCGCAAGCCCGGAAGGAGCATTGGCCGAAGGCTCCGCCGTCAGGACATCCAGGAGATCCTTGCAGTCCAGGCAGACCATTGTCTGCACCTCCCCGCAAAATCCATGATCCTTCCCCCCCGATACCGTGGCCTCATAGCCACAGGCGGGATTGGAACATTTGTAGTCGAAACAGAAGCCCATAGGTTTCGCCTGAAATCGTAACCAACCCCCTAGGACATCCGCAGGGCTAGGGGGTTGATAGGAAACAAAGGTTTTCCGCCAACCCTTTGCCCGATATTTTTAACCTTCATGGCCAACCTCTTTGATCCGCTGCAGCTGGGGCCGCTCAAGCTCCCGCACCGTGTCCTGATGGCTCCCCTCACCCGCTGCCGGGCCGCCGCGGGCCACGTCCCCACGGACATGAACGCGGAGTACTACCGCCAAAGGGCCTCGGCAGGGTTGATCATCGCGGAGGCCACCTCCGTCTCGCCCCGCGGCTACGGTTACCCCAACACGCCCGGCATCCACACACCGGAGCAGGTGGCGGG
>RGTE01000039.1 GCA_010025475.1 Verrucomicrobiota bacterium | reverse complement strand
CTTGTCCTCATCTTTTGCGGGGGCGCGAAGCTTGGGAATCGAGGGGGAACTCTCCGGCTGAGCGGCACCGAAATCCGGAGCGGGAGACGGCTCCTCCATGGATGGAATTTTGGCTTTTGCGTTTGCGGAAGGCAGATCCGAAAGGCCAACCGGAGCATTTTCTTGCTGGCTGTTTTGAGCCATTAAAAATCCGGACGCCAGCCCCAAGACGATAAGAAACACACCCATTTTGGGAACTTAAAGTCACAAGCCGGTCCGTCAATCTCGCCCCCGCACTCCAACCGGAATAAGATATGGATACCTTTGAACTCCCTTCTGGCCCAACAACTTGCCGCCCGAATTCAGCATTCGGGCCCTATCTCCTTTGCCACTTTCATGGAAGAGGCGCTCTATCACCCGGAACACGGCTTTTATGTCTCTGGTTCAGCACGCACGGGACAAAGCGGGGATTTCCTCACCCCGGTGTCGCCGGGCCCCGTTCTGGGTCAGTTGCTGGCTCGGCAAGCGGATGAGCTCCACCGGATTCTCGGCTGCCCGAAAAAACTTAGATTGATCGAACAAGGGGCTGACACCGGATGGCTGGCGCGGGATCTGCTGGCCTCCATCGCCCACGACCACCCGGCACTGGCAACCGCGGCTGAACTTCATTTGTTGGAGCCCCATCCAAAGCTTGAACAAAAACAAAGGGAAACCTTGTTGGCGGCCGGGTTCGGCCACCAGACCCGCTGGCACAAGAATTGGGAAGCGGTGCCCACCGATGCCTCCCCCTGTTTCTTTTATTCCTGCGAACTGGTGGACAGCTTCCCCGTCCAAATCTTTCGATATCGCCGGGGGAACTGGCGTGAAATGAGGGTGGGGCTGGGCGACGGACGTTTGATTTGGCAAGAGGATGGGGTCGATCCGGAAAGCTCCGCGAAAATCCGCCGGTGGGCCGCTCCCGAAGTGGAGGGGTTTACGGTGGAGCTTCGCCCAGGAACCGCCCGATGGGCCGAGCTCTGGACACAAAAGATTCCTCTCGGCCTGGGGCTGACTCTCGATTACGGATTTCCGGCGCGGGAGTTGTTCGCACCCCACCGGACCGGGGGAACCCTCAGGGCTTTGCGGCACCACCAGCTTGCCGCGGATCCCCTCGAAAAACCCGGGGAACAGGATCTAACCGCCCACGTAAATTTCACCGAATTGGAGGAACTGGGAGCCCTGGCAGGCTGGACGAGCTACGGGTTGACCGACTTTGCCAGAGGCCTGACCGCCCTGGCCACCCCTCTGCTCCAAAAAGAATCCCAACCGACGAAACCATGGGTCCGCAATTTTCTCCATCTCACCCACCCCTCGTTTTTCGGGCAGACGCACAAGATTCTCGTTCAAGGGAAGGGCTTGCCGGTCGCTTTTCAGCCGGCCGTTAGGGGAGAAAGGTAGCTCCCGTCAGAAATTCTTTTTGTAATCCTGTTCCTGTCCCTTTATCGAAAAATCAACCCCGCTTGTTCCAGTCAAACACTCCTTTCCTGTAGGCGTAAAGATGCCCGACCTCGACCAGAAGCACGAACGCCAACATGAGCCCAAAGACCTGCCATCCCAACCCGCTTTGCTGAAAACCCATGAGACTGACGGCCCACGGGTACATGAAAATCACTTCGATATCGAAAAGGATAAAGATCATTGCCACGAGGTAGAATTTTACGGAGAACCTCGCCGATCCGCTTCCAATCGGATCTTTGCCACACTCATACGCCAGATCCTTGCCCCGGTTGCGCTGCCCCACCTTCCCCAAGATCAGGGCCACCACGATGGCCCCCAGCGCCACCGCCAACGCCATGCCGATCGAGAAAAGCACGGGAATAAACTCACGGAGCATCCTTTCTTCCTATCCGCATGCGCCGCGATCGGCAAGCCACCGGCGGATCTGGCTTCTGACTCCCTGTTCGGCATCCTTTTCCCAAGCCCATGCCCCTCGCCCTGCCCCTGATTGCCTCCTTCCTGTATGCCCTGGGCTCATGGGGCATGAAACAAGGGATGCACCGGGGGGCGCATCCCCGGTTGGTCAACGCCATCTCCAACCTCGCCATGGCGGGCTGGTCCGCTCCCCTGCTTTTTTTCTTCCCGGGGAATCCCAACACCCAGGGGTTTTTGGGAGCCTTCCTCGCCGGCGCCGCGCTCTTTGCGGGTCGGGCCTGCGCGATCCGTGCGCTCGCCAAAGGGGATCTCTCGCTCGCCACCCCGGTTCTCGGCATGAAGACGATTTTCGTCGCCCTCCTCACGGTGGTTTTCCTTGGAGATCCCCTCAGCCCCGGACTGATGGCCGGCGCGGCTCTTTCCTCCTTGGCGGTGACGTTGCTCTCGCTTTCCCCGGGCATCCTCCACGGCAAAAGAGAGGGCGCGGCGCTGGATCGCGCGGCCGCCGGCTGGGCCCTGCTGGGGGCTTTTTTCTTCGGCGTCACCGACATCACCGTGCAGCGGTTCGCCAAAATGCTGGGCGTGGGTTGGTTTCAACCGCTGATGTTTGCCACCTTGGCACTGCTGACGCCTTGGCTCCTGATCCCCGGCTTTTTCAGCCAGAAAAGAATGGGGCTGCAGCTTCCCGCATCTTCCCGGGCCGGAGCCTTGGGCGGGTCAGTGGTGATCGGATTTCAGACTTCCCTGCTGATCCTGGTCATCGGCCTCTTCGGCCACGCCACCGCCACCAACGTCGTCTACGCCACGCGCGGACTTTGGGCGATTCTGATGGAAGGGGCGTTGGGCGGAGGCTCCGCGTACCATGACAAGCGGGTGTTGGCCGTGCGTCTGGCCGGGGCGACCCTGTTGTTGGCCTCGGTGGCCCTCGCCGTCGGCTCCCTGTAGGTCTCGTCCTACAAGTTTTCCTGAACGCAAACGAACCATCCCGCTTCCGCGCAGTGTCCTCTAGCTTCTCCCGAATTGCAGCATCACCAACCCCGCCGCCGTCAAAGCCAGTCCCCCCACCTGCAACGCGGTGATGGGAGCATGAAAGAAAAACCAACCCGCCACCTGCACCAACACAAAACCCGCCCCAAGGGTGAAAGCGTAGACCAGATGCGGACTCTGCTCCCTGAGCGCATAGGTGATCAAAACCGGACAGCCGAATCCAATCACGTTCCCCCCCAGAAACCAAAGCCACCAGAGAGCTCCCTGCTTTTCCGAAGCCACCTTGAAAAGCAGATTCGATCCCGCCATGGAAACGGCGTAACCAAGAACCAAAAAGGCAAACTTCAAAATAAGGAAACTTAGGCCACGGAACTGCCGCAGCCGCCACCGTCCCGATGCCCGGGTTGGGCATGCATGGCGTAGGCCGCCCCACCCATTCGATCACACCACGCCACAAACGCTTTTCTTTCCTCGACCGTCATCGGCGTCTTCGTGGCGGCGACCGCCGCTTCGCTCACATAGGGCAGTTGGTCCACCCCGATCAGATGGGTGCACACCTCCGGGTAACTCAGCGAGTAGCGCACGACTTTCTCGGCGGTCATCAACCCCTTTTCGCTCGCCCGTTTGCTCCCGCCGAACCCCTTCATGCCGATCACCGCGATCTTGGCCTTGGCCAAGGCGGGAATGACTTCCGTCTCGAATCGCCGGGAATGGAGGGTACCGAGCGCGGAGACGGGTTGGAGGGAGGCATCAAAGGGATAGCCGCCTTCGATCATCTTCAGGTGGACCCCGGGCTCATCGTGACCCGTGAAACCGAGGTAGCGGACTTTGCCCTGTTTTTTGGCCAGATCGAAGGCCTCGGCCGCCCCACCCGGTCCGTAAAACTTTTTCACCTCTTCCTCGCTCCTCATTTCATGGAGCATCCATAAATCGACATGGTCCGTCTGCAGGCGGCGAAGGGACTCCTCCAAGAACTTCATCGCGCCCTCTTTGCCGCCCTCCGGAAGGGGATTCTGGTGGGTGCAACATTTGGTCATCAAAAACACCTTGTCCCGGATCCCTCTCAGGGCCTCCCCCATCCACTCCTCCGCCCGACCCTTGTGATAGCACCAGGCATTGTCGAAAAACGTGACCCCGCGATCCACCGCTTCATGGGCGATTCGGGTGGCCTCCCTAATGTCCTTGGAAAGGGCCAGGGTGTGCCCCCCGAATCCCACCACGCTGACCTGCTCGGCATGACGACCAAAGGCACGCGTGGGCACTTTTTCGGAAACCGCCGCCAGCCCCTTGGCCGCCCCCAAGGCCGGAATCAGCCCAAGGAAGCGGCGACGCGTGAACATGGCTCCATAGTGCTCCTCCCCCTTTCCTAGGCAAGCTTTCGGAAAAACGCAGACACCCGCCTGGGAAATTCCATTTGTGAGGAACTGGAAATTAAGGATTTTCAAAAGAGCAAGGGGGGTCAAGATGGGAGGAAGCCCAACGGGCCTTAACCAACCCAAAGGAGATATCGCATATGGCATTCAGCACCGTCAGCAAGAAGAACGGAAAGACCTACCACCTGCACAGCCGCCAGCAGACCCTCCGGGGTGGCCAGACCGTCACCCTATACTATTTCGCCTCCGAAGCCGGCGCCGGCGCCATGGACAAACTCCCGGACGGCTATCAGGTCACCGAAAACGACCGCACCGGCCTGCCTCTTCTTAAAAAAAGCAAATAGCCTCCAAGGGCAGATCCGATGAGCACCGCCACCGCGGTGGACCCGGGGCTCCTCGCCATTCTCCGTTGCCCGGAGTCCCTTCAGCCTCTCCGGTTGGCGGATGACTCCTTGGTCCAACGGCTCCGACAACAGGCCCGCCAAGCGGACCTCGCAAACATCTCCGGCTCCAGAGTGGCAGCCGATTTTGAGGCCCTGCTTGTTCGGGAGGACGGAAAGCGTGCCTACCTCGTCCGCGATGGCATCCCGGTCATGCTGATCGACGAGGCGGTGGCGTTATAGGTGGTTAGCTTTTTAGTCCTTAGTGATGGAGGGAGGCCCTGAGCCGACAGCTCCCTCCATGATTAAATTCTAAACCCCTAAACCCCGGCAAAGCCCCGATACCAACTCACAAACTTCCGGATTCCCTCCTCCAGCGGGGTGTTGGGACGGAACCCCACCGCCTTTTCCAGATCGGAAACGTCCGCCGCCGTCGCCGTCACGTCCCCCGGTGGAATCGGCCTGGAAACCACTTTGGCCTTTTTCCCGGTAGCCGCTTCGATCGCCTGCACCAGCCGGATGACTTCAACCGGGCGGTTGTTGCCGATGTTGTAAATCCGGTAGGGCGCCGGGCTCGTCGCCGGGTCCGGATGCGCGCCGTCCCATTTCGGATTTCCCGCCGCCGGCCTCTCGGTCAGACGGGCCATTCCCTCGACGATGTCATCGACATAAGTGAAGTCCCGTCTGAGTTTCCCTTCCCCGAAAAGCTCAATCTCTTTCCCTTCCAAAATCGCCCGGGTGAACCTGTAGTAAGCCATGTCCGGCCGGCCCCACGGTCCGTATACCGTGAAAAACCGGAGTCCCGTGCAGGGCAGGCCGTAGAGATGCGCGTAGCAGTGGGCCATCAACTCATTGGCCTTTTTGGTGGCCGCATAAAGCGAGACCGGGTGATCCACGTTGTCCCGCTCGGAAAACGGCATTTTCTGGTTGAGCCCGTAGACGGAACTGGAGCTCGCAAAAATCAAATGACCCGTCTTTTCCGCCCGGCAGGCTTCCAGCACATCCATCATCCCCTCCAAGTTGCTACGGGAGTAGGCGTGGGGATGAGTCAGGCTGTAACGAACACCCGCCTGAGCCGCCAGATGGACGACGACCTCGGGGCGGACTTCCTTCCACAGCTTTTCCACCCCCGTCCGATCCCCCAGATCGGCCCGCACGAAACGGAAAGCTTTATGCTTTTTCAGCAGGCCGAGCCGCGCCTCCTTCAGCTTGGGGTCATAGTAATCGTTGAGATTATCGAGCCCCACCACCTCATCCTGCTGTTTCAGCAGTCTTTCACAAAGATGATACCCGATGAACCCGGCCGCGCCGGTGACCAGGATTCTCCGGCTCATGCCGCCTCCATCCGGAACCATTCCATCCGGTCCCCGTCGAACTCAAACCATCCCCGGAACCTTTCCCCGGCCAGCAACCGGGGCATCCAGTGCTCGTCATCCGACCACATCCGGTGATAAGGCAGATCCTCCACCGAATGCCAAAACGGCTTGGCCTCGGCCGTCTCAATCAGTTCCCCATGAAAATCCCCGGCCCGATAGACCGTGCAGTGCAGGGAGTAGCCATCGCGAAACTGGAAGTGTAACTCCCCGGCCCAATCGATGCCCTGCGGCGTGATGCCGATCTCCTCCTGCGTTTCCCGGATCGCCGCCTGCTCCGGCGTCTCGCCGGGCTCGATCCTCCCTCCCGGGCCGTTCACTTTTCCCGCGCCCAGCCCCCTTTTCTTTTCAATCAGCAGAATACGCCCCTCGCGCATCACAAAACAAAGCGTCCCTCTTTCCTTGGGAAGCCAGGTCGACCAGTCGATGCGGCCCGGACGGGCCTGTTGGGTGGCTGCGGCCATCCCGCAAGATAACGCCGTCAGCGGGTTTGCCGATCCTTTTGCAGGAGTTTGGCCCGCGCGTCCTCCAGCTGCTTCTTTTCCGCCGCCGTCAGGGAGTCGATGCCCTCCTTCGAGATCTTATCAAGGATCGCATCCATCTTTTCCAGAACCGGAATCCCCCCCGACTTCTTCGCGACGGCCGCTCTGGCCTTGACCGCCTTCTTCCGACCCCTCGGCAGGGAAATCGAAGGCCACTCCATTCCGCCGCGTCTTACCCAGACCACCGCCAAAAGGGAAGAGAGCCACAGCTGGAGCAGGCCGGGCCAGTCCCGGCCCGCAAAGGCCGCCAGACTGTAGATGGCCAGCAGGATCCAACCCACCCACTTGGCGGTGAGCCCGGCAAAGAAAAATTGGGCGCCAGGATGCAGCGCACAAAACGCCAGGAAAACCGCAAAGCTGATTGTTCCTGATCCCACCAAAACTGCCGAACCCAGGAGCGGACCTGTCCCGGCCAGAACCAGGGCCGGGATCACCGCCAGCGCGGCATACATGAGCCCGTACGAGCGGCGACCGATCGCCGACTCCACCTCGCGGCCGAACCAAAAAAACATCAGCATCTCGAGACCGAACCAGAGGCCTTCCTGCCGGATATCGTGGACAAAGGGATAGGTCACCAAAGTCCAGATCTGACCCGCCCGTAGATCCCCCGCGGCAAAAGCGGCCTGGTTCACCCAGTCCCCCAGCCCCGAAGCCGACAACACGGCCGCCACGGCCATCGCCAGGGTGTGCACGCCGATCAGCAAAAGGGTTAGATCCACCCGAAGACTTCCCACGGTGAAAATCGGCCCTTCGGAGCCATGCCATGGACCGGAGGAAAAGGATTGGGACATCGGGCAAATTATCCTGCGCTTGGCTCTTTCCGGCAAGCCGACGGTTTCCTCAAATCTGGTATTCCGTGCCCCGGCCTTTGCCCGCCATCCTGACCTGCACCTTCTCCATCAAATCCCGCAGGCTTTCCCTTTCGAGGACCGACTCGCGCGCCGCCTCTGCCTCACGCCGAAGACGCCCCCACTCCTCGCCAAGCGGCCCCGAACTGTCCGGGCTGTCCTCGTTTCCCTCCATCCAGGACACCACCTCCCGCAGGTTGATCCGATCCGGAGCCCGCGCCAGATCATAACCCCCGCCTGCCCCACGCCGGCTGACCACAAATCCCCCTTTTTTCAGATTCCGCAAAACCTGTTCCATGAATTTCCCCGGCGTGCCCGAGGCCTTGGCCAGGGATGCCGCCTGGCGGATCCGCCCCTGCCCACCCTCCAGGGCCAACACCACCAAAGCCCTGACCGCATATTCCGTGGTGCGATTAGCCGCCATCACGGGTCATCCTAAGATGTGTGATTCAATGAAACAAGTTGCGGCGAGGGACAAACTGCTTCGCCGAAAAATATTCCTCGCATCCCCCGGCCCACGCCCATTGCCAACCTTTGCTTTCGGGCTTAGTTTGAGCTTCGTGAAGTCTGAAAACGGCCACGCTTCTTCCGCTGCCGCGCCGGAGACGGATTCCGGAATCGTCATCAGCAGCCGGGTTCGCCTGGCCCGCAACGTCAAGGACTACCCTTTTCCCGGTTGGCTCAAGAAAGCCGACCGCCTCAAGCTGCTCGAAACCATCCAGCCGGCCGTTTCCGACCTCGCTCCCATGAGGCCCGCCAAGATGGCGGTGGCAATGGAGGCCCTCGGGCCGCTCGAAAAACAGCTGCTCGTCGAAAAACACCTCATTTCCCGTGAACACGCCGCCAAAAACGCCGGGAGTGGCTTGGTCGTCAACGGCGACGAAACCCTCTCTGTCATGATCAACGAGGAGGATCACCTCCGTCTCCAGGCCCTCCAACCCGGTTTTCATTTGCAGCAAGCCTGGGACGCGGCGGACAAGCTCGACTCCTCCCTGGAGGAGAAACTCGAGTTTTCGTTCTCCCCTTCCCTCGGCTACCTCACCGCCTGCCCCACCAACGTCGGCACCGGGATGCGCGCCTCCGCCATGCTTCATCTTCCGGGCCTCGTCCTCGGAGAACAGATCAACCAGGTCATCAAATCCGTCAACCAGCTCGGCTTGGCGGTCCGCGGCCTGTACGGCGAGGGCACGGAAGCCCTCGGCAACCTTTTTCAAATTTCCAACCAAACCACCTTGGGCGAATCGGAAAAACAGATTCTGGAGCGCCTCACCAAGGTGGTCCGCCAGCTCATCGAACTCGAAAGCAACGCCCGCCAGAAGCTGATCCAGGAAAAGGCCCGCATGTTGGCCGACCAGGTCGGCCGCTCTTACGGCATCCTGCTCCACGCCTACTCCATTTCCTCCAAGGAGGCCCTCAACCTGCTCAGTCTACTCCGTTTGGCGGCCGACCTCGGTCTTCTCGCCGCCTCGCTCAAGGCCAAGGTTGATGCGCTCCTCATTTCCACCCAACCCGCCCATCTTCAGCAGGCTTCCCAGAAAAAACTGGGTGCGGAGGAACGGGACGCCTTCCGGGCCGATCTTCTTCGCGAAAAACTCAAAGGCGTGGCCGAACCCGCCATGCGTAAATTGCACCTGGGTTCCGGCTGAACTAAACTTCTTCGATGAACAACTTCACTCCTCGCGCCCAGCAAGTTCTCGCGCTGGCCCGCAAGGAGGCCGACCGCTTCAATCACAACGAGCATATCTTGTTGGGCCTCATTAAGTTAGGCCAGGGTGTTGCCGTGAATGTGCTCCAAAAAATGGGGCTGGATCTCGAAACCGTCCGGATGGAAGTGGAAAAACAGGTTGGCACCGGCCCCGACACCAAGGTCACCGGCAACATCCCCTACACCCCGCGGGTGAAAAAAGTCCTCGCCCTCGCCTCCAAGGAAGCCAAGGCTCTCCACCACTCCTACGTTGGCACGGAGCATATTCTTCTTGGTCTTCTTCGCGAGGGCGACGGCGTGGCCGCCCGGGTTCTCAAATCCCTCGAGGTCGATATCGAACGCGCCCGACAGGAAGTTCTCAAGGAACTGGACCCCAATTTCGAGGAAGGTGCCGAGGCCTCCGCCGGTGGCGAGGAACCCGGCCAGCCCGGACCCGAGCCCGCCGGCGCCGGTGGCGGTTCCGTCCCTTCCCGCAAGGACGTCAAAACCCCCGCCCTCAAGGCCTTCGGACGCGATCTCACCGAGTTGGCCCGCAAGGGTGAACTCGATCCCGTCATCGGCCGGAAGAACGAGATCGAGCGCGTCGTCCAGATTCTCTGCCGCCGCACCAAGAATAACCC
>RGTE01000380.1 GCA_010025475.1 Verrucomicrobiota bacterium | reverse complement strand
ACTGCCACACCGTCTACTCCGACGGCCGGATGAGCCTGCGGGAGCTGGTGGATTTTTACGGGCGGCGTGGTTTCGATGCCATGGCGGTGACGGATCACGTGGTCGACAAGGGTTGCCTGATCGGCCGGCTGACCGAGCTGACCGGGTTGGTGATGACGAAGGAGGATCTGCCCGAATATTTCCGGGCCCTGCAGGAGGAAAGGAACCGGGCGTGGATCAAGTACCGGATGATTTTGTTTCCCGGGATGGAGTTCAACCTGGACGGGCTGACGGCGAAGCGGTCGGCCCACCTGCTGGGGGTGGATCTGAAGGAACCGATCGATCCCGGGCTCAAGTTAAAAGAGATCTGCCAGGCCGTCCGTTCTCAAGGAGGGGTGACCATTGCCGCCCATCCCCACCACATGACCTCGATGTGGGGGCGTGACACGCTCTTCCTTTGGGAGCGGCAGGAAGAGTACAGGCCCTACATTGATGCCTGGGAAATCGGCAATCGGGACGATTTGTTCAACCCGGTGGGACTCAAGCGGCTGCCCTTCATTGCGGGCAGCGACTTCCATAAGCCCAAGCACATCACCAGCTGGAAGACGCTGTTGTTTTGTGAAAAGGATCCTGAGGCGATCAAGGCCTGCATCCGGGAGGCTGTACCGCGACCATCGGTTCGGATGTCCTGACCACTCGGTTTGGGACAAAGGTGAAATTGAAGTTTCCTTGCCTGCCAAGGGTTTAACGCGACAAAAATAAACCTACAGCGATCGAGTTCTATGGTTTTGCCTTCAACACGAATTATTTTCCCCGCACTTTTCTTGCAAGAAATAAACTCAAGCTAGATCAAACGTTCATCTTTTCCGGGCGCTTGTCGGCTTGGATGTGCGTGCCGTGGGTCTGGCACTCCACGTAATGGCCGCTTGATGAATCCGGGAAAAAAATCGATCCGACACTCACGGGTCATTACGAGGAACCCTGACGAGGTCAGCGGCGCGAGAAAAGATGCGTCGATAGATAGTAGAGCTTGCCGGCCTGGAGGCGGAAGGAGTCGGGTAGCAAGCTGACCTGGACCTTGCCTTGGGAATCCGATTTCTGACCGAGA
>RGTE01000379.1 GCA_010025475.1 Verrucomicrobiota bacterium | reverse complement strand
TTTTGGGCGTTTTCGGTGAGCTTATTCAGATCCACAAGGAGTAATTATTCAAAAGAAACCATCCGCGGGCGAGCTGGATCGAGCTTGAAGTAACCTTGGATTTTGTATGAACGAACCCCTTCAATCGTGCAAACTACTGTAAATCAACGTGATAAATACCTATTGTAAAAACGCAAAGCTGTCCCACATTAGATATATGAAGGTTTTGGGAATGGCGTTTTCCGTTTTACTCCTTTTCTTCCAGTGCTCCCATGCCGCGATCACTATATACACGGACCGCAACGCATGGAGGAGCGCAGCGGGTGGGTCTCAAGTCTTCTTCGTTGATTTCAATACGTACACCACTGATGTGGCGGCCTCGGCCCCTTTAAACGTTGGTCCGTTCACTCTCACGCCCAATGGCAGCTGGGAGACGCCGCTGATCGATACTCCGCAAGGTGGATTTTGGAATACTTCGTTCGATGGAACTGCCGGGGTCACCATGCGAGCTGCTTTTGACAGGTCCCTTTCGGTGAATTTTCAAAGCTCGGTGGGCTCATTTGGCTTCGATCTTGCGGACAGTTTTGGTGGGGGGCGTCCCGGCAGCATCCTCACCTCGGCTGGGGACTCTTATGACTTTGTTGCCCACACTGGCGGCAATGGTTTTATTGGTCTGGTCAGCACGGTTCCGATTACAAGCGTAACATTTTCGTCGATAAGCAATGTCCGACCGTTGCTCGATAATTTTGAGGCCAACAGTGCCAGTGCCGTTCCGGAACCTTCGGCGGCGTCGTTGCTGGTCTTGGGCGCGGGAGTTTTGGCAGTGATCAGGCGGCGGAAGAAAGACTAAGCCTCTAGTCCATGAAGTTTTGGTAGGGCGGCCTCGAGGAGGCCGCCCCAACTAAACGAAAACAGCCGTGGGTTCAATATCTGCGGGCCGTTAGGGACAACGGCTCCTACCGGATCCGAAATATTGGATGTTCGGCGTAAAGCGAGGCGGCCTGCGGAGAGGCCGCCCTACCTAGGCTAGGAGCGGGAATTTTGTGCACGGCGCGCCGGGATGTCGGGCCCTCCCGGAGTTACAATACGCGGCGGTGGGAGAGGGCGTG
>RGTE01000378.1 GCA_010025475.1 Verrucomicrobiota bacterium | reverse complement strand
GGACGATCATCAAGCCGGAGTTCGAGGAGGTGCCGCTGGGCACCTTCCAACCGCTCTCGTTCTACATCACCACCGTGGCCTTCGCGATGGTCCACGTGGAGATCGGCTCGGCCCTGCTCTTCGGCCTGATTGCCGGCTGGTGGTTTGTGAAAACAAAGTCACTCAAGGCCGTGATCATTCTCCACGCCGCCGCCAACGCCGGCCTCGCCGCCTATGTCCTGATCACCAAAAACTGGTTCTTCTGGTAACCGATGCTCCGCCGGTTTCTGCTTCCCCTATCGGCTATCTCCTATCTCCTATCTGCCCTAGCCGTCGCTGAAACCACCAGCCCCGGGGACCAACTTTTCAGCCTGATCAACGCCGAGCGGGCAAAAGCCGGGATCTCTCCCTTGGCCCGCAACGCCCGGTTGGATCAACTGGCCGGGGAATGGGCGGCCCGGATGGCCGCCAAGAATTCCCAGTTCCACCGCGAGCTCACCAAAAGCCTGCTGAACGACAACGGCTGGAAGAATCTTTCGGAAAATATCTACGGCCCGGTGGCCAATGGGTCGCCCCGGGCAATTCTCCAGGCCTGGTTGGATAGTGACGGCCACCGGGAGAACCTTCTCCGGGAATCGAGCACCTTGGGCGGGGTCGGCATCGCCCGAACCAAGTCCGGCGAGGTGTGCGCCGTCTTCAATGGAGCCCAGCCCAAGCCCCCCGCCGCCGCGGAAAAAGAGGCCGGCTCATCTTCGTCCGGTACCAGCGGCTATGTCTCATCGTCCGGCGGGGTTTTTCAGTTGGAATCGGTGCCGGGAGCAATGCGAGACCCCTCAGTTTCTTTTCCTTCCAACGTAGACGGCAGAAAACTCAATCGACTGAACCGAACCAACCCGTGAAAGGGCAAACAGGCTTGCGCATGATTTTTTTTGGTTAGAATGACCCGATGGATAAGGCCGAGGCAAAAAATCGTTGGTCGAAGTTCGGCAAGTGGGCCGGCTTTGCTGCTTTTTCCTTCTTTCTGGCCAAGGGAATCGCCTGGCTGACCATTCCCACGCTGATCATCGGCAGTTGCTCCAAGTGAGCTCCGTGTCCGTGACCGCTTCAAGC
>RGTE01000377.1 GCA_010025475.1 Verrucomicrobiota bacterium | reverse complement strand
GCAGGGTCGATGACCCTGCCGTTAATCGAAATCTACCCCTTGAAATTTTAAAATTCGTAAGTACTTTTCAAAAAACAAAACTTTTAACCCTGGACCCCCACCCATGAAAAAAACCATTTTTTCCACCCTGATTGGCCTTGGCCTTGTGACCGGTTCCTTTGCGGGAACGGTCACCTATGTATCCGATTCGGCTTGGTCCAGTTCCTCGGCTTGGTCCACTTGGACCCACTCCCAGGCCACGGAGACTTTTGATTCGATGCCTATTCGGAACTATTTCGGTGGGGGAGATTCGCTCCGGGGTTCTCAAAGCATCCCGATTATCACCAATGTGGTCTACAGCTCCTCCGTCCCCTCCAACCGGATGTCCATCGCGCGTACCCAGGGAATTTGGGATGGGGATTTTTTTGGCAACTTCAAGACCTACACCGATAACGGGACCAATTACAGCTACAACCCTTTGCGAGTGGAAAATGCCACCACCACCACCTCCGCATATTTCATGAGCAACGGCTATGGGGGATCCGGCAACTATCTCAGTTTTTGGAAAAACACAACAAACGACGTCTTCCGCATTTCTTTTGCCACGGGGGTAAGTGCCGTTTCCCTTCGGGTTGGGGATTTTGGAAACGGTGCCGGCTCTTCGGGTCTGAAGGTCACGGATTCCACCGGCGCCGTGCTTTGGGATTCCACTGGCACCGCCAATCAAACTTATAGTTCCATGAATCTGGGTAACGGTGCCGGCGTTTGGTCTTTTTTGGGCTTCACCACCGACAATCCCAACGGACTCACCTATCTGGATTTCAATCTTACCGGAGATGCGGACGACAACATTGCCATCGACCAGGTTCGTCTCAACACGGTACCTGAGCCTGGCAGCGCCGGCCTGATGGCGCTTGGATTGGCGACTTTGCTGCTGAGAAAGAGGCGCTGCAGGATATAGAAGAAGATAGGAGATGGAGAGGCGGATTAAGAAGGGACAGGGGGTTGTATTTAGTGGCAAGTGGACAGCCGGAAGGTTGGATGACAGTCCTGACCATCAGGGCCTTAGGCTGTAAACATTCCGTCACATCCGTCCCCTTGCGGAATTGGAAAGTTATGCTTTGA
>RGTE01000376.1 GCA_010025475.1 Verrucomicrobiota bacterium | reverse complement strand
GTGATGTGCTGGTTGAAGAAGAGACGGACGAACCCGCCCCAGATCAGGCCGGTGAGGGCGCCGAACCAGGCGGACTGGCCCATGAGCTGGGCCGCTCCGGCGCCGATGAGGGCGGGGAGGGCGAGGCCGGCAAAGACCCAAAGCCAAAAGGTATTGTGGATGAAAACGATGATGGGGTCTTTGAGCATGGCGCCGGCGTATTTTTGGATGTCGGGCTTAAAGTCGTTGAGAATCCAACCGACGTGGGCATGCCAGAGACTCTTGAGCGGGGAGTGGGGATCACCTTCCTCGTCCGAGTTGGCATGGTGCTGGGTGTGGGTGGCGGCCCAGTGAAGGGCTGGACCTTGCATGGCCATGGAGCCGGAGATGAGGAGAAGGGTTTTCAACCAGGGATGGGCTTGAAAGGCCTTGTGGGTGAGCATCCGGTGGAAGCCGAGGGTGATGCCGAAGCCGCAGATCGTGTACATCATAAAAAGAAGCCCCAGATCCACCCAGGAGACCCACTGGTTCCAGAGAAGGACGATGGCGCTGAGGACGCCGATGATGGGGAGCCAGACCAGGGCCAGAAGGATGATTTTGGTGAGGGGTGTGGTCGCGTGGGCGTGGCTGATGGATGTGCTCAAGGCATAAGCTTCGCTCATATCCCGAAGGGGGGCAAGCGAAGTCGAAAGATTTATGGGAATTGTTGCAAATCAATTGCGGGCAAAGAGTAAGGAGGTGCGGATTCTCGTTTACGCTAAGGTTTACGTTTACGAAAAAGGGGAATTGAAAGTTTAGATCAACGGCGGGGGGGGTGGCGCATGACGGTGAAGAAAAAAAGCATCTCCAAGCCGTAGATAAGAACGACAACGGCGAGGAAGATATCAAAGCGGGCAAGGGGGAGGTCGGTGAATTGCCGGAGCAGGGCGTAGGCGAGGAGGGGAACTCCCAGCATTTTGGTGGAGAGAAGCAGGCGGGGTTTTAATTCCCGGTATTTGGGATGGAGGATGGAAAGAGCCAGGGTGAGGGCCGCCGAGCCAACGACCACGAGGAGAAGCAGAACCAGCGAGATCTCCTCGGCGGGCTGCATCTCAGGGATTCGGGTTGATCAGGCGGAGGAGTTCCTGGCG
>RGTE01000375.1 GCA_010025475.1 Verrucomicrobiota bacterium | reverse complement strand
CGCGATCAAGACAGCTGATCCCCTCTTGCCCTGGATTTGGATGGCTTCATGGGATTCATTCACCTCGTCGACCAAGGAATAGATGTTCTTTCTGGCTTGGGTGGCAGTGAAGGTAGTCATGGCGTACGTAATAGCGTACATACTAAAGCAGCTCCGTCAAGATCCCTGTTTCATCTCGTGTTTTGCACGTTTTTCATGGCGGATTCGTGGCTTAATGTATTTTCGGTGCTCCGCGCCGCTTTTGCCGGAGGAGATCGCAGATGGGAGAGAGGATTTAGGAAACTGACCGTCCCCCTATCTACCTATCTTCCATATCCCATATCCCGCCCCGCTTTGCGGGGCTGATCGGGCCGCCGGGATGGGCGCTAACGCGCAGGAGATAGAAGATGGAATATGGAAGATAGGGGGGATTTGAATTCCCACTCCGTGAAGCGGAGTAATTCCCTAACCGCCGGAGGCGCTAATGAGAATGGGCGGGAGCAGGTCTTAGGGGGCCAACCTCAGAAATCCTATTCGCCATAAGCTGTGCGGACTCAGGTCTAATATACGTATGCAAAACAACTAAAACCAATCGATGGTCACATCGCTCAGATCAATGCTCCCAGATTTGCAGAAGATCGGAACATGTGGGTGATGAAACTGAAAAGTGATCGCTTGAGTCGAAACCGGCAAGGTCGCTTGGAAGACTGTTGTAAATTACTTAATGGATCTCTGGCTGAGGTATTGAGCGGGAGAGATGACTCTTGGTTTTTGATGTTTGGGGTAATCGCTCCCATTGCGGGTCACGAAGGTATTGGCCTCCCAGCTTTTGGCGGAGTGCCATTGCAGGGAATCTTCCAGATCGGAGAAATGATCCCGCAGCATTTTGTCCACCTCTGTCTCTCCCAAAGGGGCAATCTCAAGGACTTTTCGTAGGTACAGGAAAGAGTCCATCACCCGATCTTTGCCGTCCTTCCGCCGTAGATAGGCGAGATTGGCAAAGGAGAGAGCGGAGCAGGCACCTTTGGCTTTGCCCTGATGACACCAATCCAACACTACCAAGGAATCCGCATAAAACGGATCCCGATGACTGGCCACATCCATGAGGATGTCGGTGTCAAAAAAGATTCT
>RGTE01000374.1 GCA_010025475.1 Verrucomicrobiota bacterium | reverse complement strand
TCAACGATGTGGGAGCGGGGAGATGGGATGAAGGGATGATTTCCGTCGTTGCAGGCAGCCGCGTGGGTTATGTCTGCATGCATGCGGGCGGAACGCCCAAGGACATGCAGAAAAATCCGCACTACGGGGATGTGCGGTCGGAAGTCGGACAATTTTTGGATGATCGACTGGAGGCTCTGGTGCTCGCGGGAGTGGAGCGGTCAAGGGTATTGCTGGACGTGGGGATCGGATTCGGAAAAACCGTGGAGCATAACCGGGCGCTTCTGGAGGCGGACTGGTCGGAACTCGAACGGCCGCTTTTGTGGGGTCTGTCCCGGAAATCCTTTCTGGAGGCGACCAAGACGGAGAAAAAGTTGAAGGATCGGGACGAGGCGCTCGACTGGTGGAACCGGGAGCTTTTGGCGAGGAGACAGCCGATGGTATGGAGGGTGCATGATCCGAAAAGAGTCGCCGCCGGAGCGGGATTACGATGAGGATTAGGATTAAGGTTTTTTCCTGCCGGGGAGGAACTAGGTTCAAAAGATGAGTGAAGAGATCAAACTGAAGCGGGAAGTTGAGGCGGTTGCGATCCCGGCGGGCACACCGAAAAAGCTCCCGGCGGGCACGGAGGTGATCATCACCCAGGAACTGGGCGGAACCTTCACCGTCCATACGCCCCACGAGGGGGGGCTGTTCCGGATTCAAGGCAAAGATGCGGACGCCTTGGGCAAAAAGGTGGCGACGGAGACGAAAACTTCGAGCGGCGGGGCAGTCGGGGAAGAAGAGGTGTGGTCTGTTTTGAAGACCTGTTACGACCCGGAGATCCCGGTCAACATTGTGGATCTCGGGCTGATCTACAGCCTGGAAATAAAAAAGGCCGATGGGGGTTCCAAACGGGTGGAGGTGAAGATGACCCTGACGGCGCAGGGTTGTGGCATGGGACCGTCCATCGCCGCGGATGCACGGCAGAAGATTCTTTCCCTGGAGGGGGTTCAGGAGGCGCAGGTGGACGTGGTGTGGGATCCGCCGTGGGGACCGCAGATGATCACCCCCGAGGGGCGTAAGAAGCTGGGCATGGACTGATGTTTGTCCTTCCGTCGATCGATCTGATGGCCGGAGAGGTGGTGCGTT
>RGTE01000373.1 GCA_010025475.1 Verrucomicrobiota bacterium | reverse complement strand
GTTCGCCCCCGCCTCAATGGCCGCCGCCTCGCGGTCGGTATCCGTCTTCGGATGATGAGCCTCCACGATACCCACTTGATCAAAGAGGAATTTGTTGCTTCCCGAGGATCCCAAGGACCCGGCCTTGAAAAGAACCCGGATCTCCGGGGCCGTCCGGTTATGGTTATCCGTATAGACCTCCACGATCAGAGGCACCTTGTGGGGGGCATAGCCCTCAAACACCATGTGTTCGAGGCTGTCTTTGCCCCCACTGGTTCCGGAACCTTTTTGGATCGCCCTTTCGATAATATCCCGCGATACGCTCTCTTTACGGGCCCTCTCCAAGGCCGCCGCCAGCCGTGCATTCAGCGCTGGATCGGCCCCTTGACGCGCGGCCAAGGTGATTTCCCGGACAAACTTGCTGGTCGTCTTGGACTTCTTGAGCGAGGCTACTTCCCGCTTCGCATGGAGCCACTGTCTTCCCATGGAAAAACCCTAGTCCATTTCACCCACTGGACTCAATCCCTCAAGCAGGTCCGCGGAACCTCTGCCGTCTGATCCCTGGCGGCATTCCAGGCCGCTGCCCGGACCGCACTTCGCAAAGTTCGGTCGGTGGTCCATCCATGCAACTCCCCAAAGATCAAGGCGGCCGTCACCACATCCCCTGCCCCGGTCGCATCCCTCACCTTCACCTTGGGCGCTCTAATAAAGAAGGGCGTTCCGTTCACCTCGGCCACCAATCCATCTTTCCCCAAAGTCACCACCACACCCGTCGTTCCATCTCCCTTTAGGCTTTGGACGCATCGATCGACCCCTTTCAAGCCCGTCGTCTCCTCCGCCTCCTCGAGATTGCATTTGATCCAGTCCGCCCCCGCCTCCACCGCTTCCCGTAAAAGAGCACCCCGACTATCCACCAAGACGGTGACTCCTTTCTTTTCCAGATCCCGAATCAGTTCCCTCCACCAACCCTTGGGCCACCCGATCGCCGAACTCCCCGCCACCACCCACCAGTCCCCTGGTTTTAAATGTTGCACCCAAAAATCCCGTATTTTTTCCCAGCCGCTTTTCCCGACTTTTAAATCTTTGGCAAAGAAATCGATTCGCTTCGCATCCTTCTCCACCAAAGACCAT
>RGTE01000372.1 GCA_010025475.1 Verrucomicrobiota bacterium | reverse complement strand
GTGGACCGGAAAGATCGATCCCTGCCGGTCTTCGAGCAGAGGCTGAACTTTCTGCGTGAGCTGGGCTGGTCTGGGAAAGAACCAGGCTGGGACTTGAAAATCCCGGAGGAGGAAAGGATTGCTGCCGGCCGCCTTGGGAAAAACCCCTATCTGCATCTTTCCGTCAACGCTGCCAGCACTCCTTTGAACGAGTGGCCTTTGGACGATTGGGCGGAAACCCTGCGCCAGATTTGGAAGCAGGCACCGGGGTTGGAAATTCTGGCCACGGGTGCTGGTTCCGAGCGGGAGACCGCCCGGTTGGGGGATCTTTCAGCCTTGGTCAATGACCCGAGGTTAAAGGCACGAACAGATCGTTGTTCGGTGGGGTTGCTCGCGGCCATTTTGCAAAACGCCCAGCTTCATCTCGGCCTTGATTCCGGGGTTCTGCATTTGGCGGTGGCCCTGGGAAAACCGACCGTTTCACTTTTTCGGGAATCGGCCGGCCGGTCCGGCTGGGCCCCCCGGGGCAAGGAGCATCAGGTCCTTCTTCGCGACTGTGCCTGCAACCAAACCGGACAGAACTCCTGTGAAGGCAGTCGGGCCCTCTGTCTCTCGAAAATTTCTCCGACCGATGTCGCCCGGGCCGTGCTGGCCTCGTTGCCGCCAAACTTGAAGGGGTAACGCCGTGAAGCTGCCCAACTACTACTCCGGCCTGGATCCCTTTCTCCAACATTTTGAGGAGGGCCTGCCCATCCTTTGCTACCACAAAACCGAAGCAGTTCCGGCGGGAGCAAGAATCAAGGGTCTGTATCTTGAGCCCGGGCTTTTCCGGCAACAACTCCGTGAACTGGCGGGAGCCGGCTTTTCCTCCGTCCCGCCGGGTTTGCCGGCGGGAGCCAAATCCATGGCCATCACCTTCGACGACGGCTTTGTCAGCAATCTCCAGTCCGCGGTTCCAGCCATGCAGGAGCTGGGTTGCAGGGCAATCAACTATTTGGTGGCTGACCGGATCGGCAAAGCCAGTGACTGGGAGGCCGCGGAAGGTGGTGAAGCGCGGCCGCTGATGAATGATGTTCAAATCCGTGAATGGATGGCCGCCGGAAACTGGATCGGCGCCCATACGTGCACCCA
>RGTE01000371.1 GCA_010025475.1 Verrucomicrobiota bacterium | reverse complement strand
AACCCTGCAGCTGCAAAAGAGCACCACCAACGCGATTTCGGGAAGCTCGATCGCGGTGAACAGCGGGGGAACGCTGCTTTTGGGCGCGGCCAACCAGATTGCCAACACCACGGCGGTTTCCCTCGGCGGGGGCGTGCTGGACACGGGGGGCTTTGCCGACGCGGCCGGCAAACTGACGGTCAGCGCCAACTCGACGATCCAGGGGCTCAACGGCACCAGTGACTTCGTGTTTTCCGACATCGACCTTTCCACCTACGCGGGGAGCGGGGGATCGGTGCTGACCCTGCTGGGATCCGGGGGCAACGCGATCACCTCGGGCAGCGTGATCCGCAATAATTTCCAGAGCAAGCTGAGCTTCAACGACCAGACCCTGCAGGCGCAGATCAACTTCTCGGGCGGGTACACGACCCTGACGGTGGCGGCGATCCCGGAGCCGAAGGTTTACCTGGCGGCGGCGGGGTTGGTGATCTTGATCGGTTGGACGGAGTATCGCAGGCGGGTGCGCTCGAAGCGCGTTTAGTTCAGGTGGGGCGGTCCCGATGAGGCCGCTAGGGTTTGAAATTGGGTATTTCAGCTGTGAACGCAAGGCGGGGTCAGCGACCCGGCCCCACCCAAAATCGGTATCTTCGGATTCTTAGCCTAGATAGGGTATAAATTGATGTATTTTATGAATTAACCAAAGCTTAGACCCCTTGCAAAATCGTAAAATTGTCGTAAAATCGCCAATAGGGCACAAGTGGTAAACCCAACCTTATGAAAAATGTCCACTTATCCGTATCCTTGGCTATCTTTGTTATAAGCTTTTGTTATTCAAACGTTCACGCTGCCGGTTACACCAACAATTTTGGTTCCAACACGGGGACCTTGAGCTCAGCAGGTACATCGACAACTTTTGGCTCCAACTCAATCACGGGAGCGACGCAGTCCTATCAGATTGGCGAGGGGGGAGGCTCCTTCCTTCTTACCAACACACCGAATCCCCTGGCCAGTTCGGGTTCTTTCCTCCGGATTGCCGGGGGATCCATCGTCCCCTTCGGTGCGTTTGGCCCGCGTTGCGCTCCCTTGGTTCCCACCGGGGCCACGACGAACGGGTATCTCCGGTGCACGATGC
>RGTE01000038.1 GCA_010025475.1 Verrucomicrobiota bacterium | reverse complement strand
TGACCTCCAAAACCTTTCAGGCAAGGGGCACAGGCCCGAAGCGCATCCATCAGGGAAACTCCGGGCAAGCCGCGCCCGCTCCCCTTCCCCGCCCCCTCCTCCAATGCGATCACAAAGCTCGGCCGGTGGTATTTTCTCACCAGGCGGGCGGCGACAATTCCCACCACGCCGGGATGCCAGCGGTCGCTCGCCGCCACCAAGCCCAGGCCTTCAGGCGACTCCCCAATCTCCTCCTCCGCCTCCTCCAGGGCCATCGCTTCCAGCTCCTGCCTCTTGCGGTTTTGCAAATCAAGATCACGGGCCAATCGCGCCGTCTCGGTCGGATCCCGACTCAGCAACAGATCAAGACCGGCGGTGGCCTCTCCCACACGTCCTCCCGCGTTGATCCTGGGCCCCAACTGAAAACCCAAAGTGAAGGTCGTCGGTGTCCTCGCTCCGCTCCCGGAGACTTCCATCAATCGGCGCAGTCCGGGATGCACGGTTTGCACCAGACGCTTAAGCCCTTCCCTCACAAAGATCCGGTTGTCCTTTTCCAGCGGCACCAGATCAGCCACCGTGGCCAGCGCCACCAGGTCCAACACGGTGCGGAGGTCAAACTGATCCTTTTTTCCGGTGGCCTTGAGGTAGGCATGGCAGAGTTTGAAGACGAGACCAGCCGTACAGAGATGATGGTCCTCTTTTCCCAGTTGGGGATTCACCAAGGCGTCGCTAGGCGCGGTGTCGCCGATCTGATGATGGTCGACAATCAGGACATCCATACCCGCCGATTTCGCCTTCTCCACCTCAACCCGACTGTTCGTGCCACAATCCAAAACAATCAAGAGGTCGGGTTTTGTGCCCGCCTCCAGGCAACGCTCCAGGCCTTTGGAGGTCAGTCCGTAACCCTCTTTCTTCCGGTCCGGGATAAAATGACGAACCGTGCTCGCCCCCATCGCCTCAAGAAAGAGACGCAGGACACTCGCGCTGGTGATCCCATCCACGTCGTAGTCGGAGTAGATAACCATCGAGTTTTTCGCCTGGAGATGCCTTTCGAGGAGTTCCACGGCCACCTTCATTCCGGGAATCTGCTCGGGGGGCGAAAGACGGGCGAGTTTGGGACTGAGGAATAGTTCCCTTTCATTGGCATTCACCAGACCCCGCCGGTGCAAGATCATCTCGATCAGTTGGCCGGGGCCTTGCCCTGCCTCCGCACGGTTCGGATTCCCAATCCAACGCATCCTTATGAAATAAGGAACGTTTGGCGACCCGCAAGCCGTTCCCGAATTATTTTCTTCGTCCGCCGGCCAGCAACGCGATCGGAGACGCGATGAAAATCGAGGAGTATGTTCCGACCACGATCCCGATCAAAAGGATCAGGGCAAAGTCGTTGATCACCCGCCCGCCGAAAAGGAACAACACCAGCACGGCCAGAAAGGTTGTTGCCGATGTCATCAGGGTCCGACTGAGGGTCTGGTTGATGGCCAGGTTCATCGACTCCGCCTTGTTGCCGTGCAGCCCCCCCCGGAACGTTTCCCGGATTCGGTCAAAAATGACGATCGTGTCGTTGATCGAATAGCCGGCTACGGCGAGGATCGCACCCACCATGGGCAGGGAAAGCTCCCGACCCAGCAGCACGAAGACACCTAGGCTGATAAAGACGTCGTGAATCAAGGCCACAATGGCCCCGATGGCAAAGGCCGGTTCAAACCTCCAGGCCACATACAGAAAGATTCCGATGACCCCCAGAACCAGCGCGATTAGGGCGTTCTTTTTCAGCTCCTCGCCCACAACCGGGGCCACTTTATCCAGCTGGATCTGCGTAAATCCGGCGCTGGCAAAGTCCTGCTGGAGCCTTTGCACCGCAACCTCTCCTTTTCCAAAAGCTGTACGCAGGGAAAGAATCTCATCCTGACCCACCGGGCTGCGCTGGTACTGGGCCACTTCGGCCAGATTTCCAAGGGAGGAGCGGACTCGGCCGTCATCAATTTTCTCCTTAAAGCTGAGGGTCACCAGATCACCACCCGTGAAATCAACTCCCAGGGCATTGGTTCCACGCATCGCCACTGCCGCCAAGCCCGCGGCCAAAACCAGGATGGAGAGGGCATAGGCGGCCCGACGCCAACCCAGAAAGTTGAACTTTGCCTCCTCGAAAAGCCGGAACATATGAAGCGATCCTTTGCCCCCCTTCTCCGCCAGCCACTCCGCCCCGGTCCGACTGACAATCAGCGCGGCGAATAGGCTGGAGAAAATGCCGAGGCAAAGCACCGTCGCGAATCCTTGCACCGGGCCGGATCCCTTCCAAAACAGGATTGCGGCCGCAATGACCGTCGTGACGTTGGCGTCCAAAATGGAACTGAAGGCGTGCTGGAATCCCGCTGAGACCGTCTCCAAACCGCTCCGGTGACGGTTCAACTCCTCCCGAATTCGTTCAAACACCAGAACGTTCGCGTCCACCCCGATCCCGATCGTCAAAATCAACCCCGCCAGACCCGGCAAGGTGAGGGTAAAGCCAAACTGGGCCAGCAATCCTAAAAGAATCAGGATGTTGATCATCAACCCAAGGACCGCAACCCCTCCCAGCCAGCGGTAGTATAAGAGAACAAAGAGGGCCACCGCCACCAGACTGATCCAACCTGCGGTGAACCCGCTTTTAACCGAGCTGGCTCCGAGGCTGGGGTCCACCCCGCGCTCGTCGACGATCGATACCGGGTTCTCCAGCGGATTCTTCAGCACGCTGGAAAGCTCCTCCGCCTCGGTGATGCTCATGTTCCCCCCGGAAATCTCACAGCTTCCGTAGATGGCCGTGCGGATCACCGGCGCTGAATACACCTCTCCGTCGAGCACCACCGCCATCCGCCGGCCGATATTCTGCTCGGTCAGCTTGCCAAACTTGTCGCGACCCTCGGCATTGAACTCAATGATCACCACCGGTCGTCCCAGTTGATCGACGCTCCGGAACGCGCTGGCCACGTTCTTGCCGGACATCTCCGCCCGGCGCTTCACCACCAGCGGGGTCTCGGTGATTTTTCCGGTCCGATCCCGATCCCGCAGCTTCAGAATCTGGTAGTCGATCGGGATTTGGGGGATCTTGTCCTTGGGCACGTCGGTCAGCCGTTCGCTTTCCGGATGCACCATCGCGAACTCGAGCTTGGCCACTTTCTCCAGTTGCCGCCGGTAGGACGACTTGTCCGCCTCACTCACCCCGGGGATCTGCACGATGATCCGTTTTTCCCCCACCGGCTGGATCACGGGTTCGGCCACCCCCACGGAATCCACGCGTTTCCGGATGACCTCGACGGCCTGGTCGAGGGCGCTGCGACCCGGATCCCCGGCCAATTCCAACAGGAACTGCGTACCGCCCTTCAAATCCAACCCGGGTTTGATTTTGATCTTCCACTGTCCGTCCTCGCCTCTCACAAAAAGCGAGCTCAGACACAGGGCCACCAGCGAAGCCGTCAGCGCCAGACTGAGCCGCATGCGCTTGCGGGCGTCAGAGGTCAGGAAATACCCGATAAAAAGAACGAAAAAGACCAGGCTAAGACCGAATTGGAGGGCGATCATGGCAAGGCTTTACGTCGCTGGCTTCTCTTCCGGACCCGATTCCACCGAGGTGATGCTGGTCCGCTGCACCTCGATCTTCACGTTGTCAGCCACCTTCAGCACCACCACTCTGTCCTTCACATTGGTGACGGTTCCCAGGATGCCGCCGGCGGCCACCACCCGGTCGCCGCTCTTCACCGCAGAGATCAGCTTTTCCTGCTCCTTTTGCCGCTTCATTTGCGGCCGCAGGAGCACGAAGTACATCAGCACAAAAAGAATGACCAAGGGCAGCAGCTGAACCCACGCGGGCGGTTGACTGCCATCGGTCGGGGCGGGGGCCATCAAAAGCGGCCCATGGGTCAGAATCATCTCGCTCATACTTGCTCTTCCTTTTCCTGCTCTTTGCCTCCCCGTTTGTACCGACCCAGGAACTCTGCGGACCACTCGGCCCACCGACCCCCGAGGATCGCCGCCCGGGCCTGCCGGACGGTCTCAAGGTAGAAATGGAGATTATGGAGGGAGATCAGCCGTAATCCCAACAGTTCTTCCGCCTTGATCAAATGCTGAACATAGGCGCGGCTGAACCGCGAACAAGCATAACAGGCGCAACCCTTTACAATTGGATTCTCATCCCGCGTCCAGGTTGATTTCCGCGCTGAAACCGGCCCCTCCTCCGTGCAGGCCGTTCCGTTCCGCGCCACCCGGGTCGGAAGGACGCAGTCGAACATGTCGATCCCCTTCCCGATCATCCGGACGATCTGGTCCGGATGCCCCAATCCCATCACATACCTTGGCCGGTCGGCCGGCAGATAGGGCTCGCTGGCATCGACCGCCTTCATCATCTGCTCCTCCGGTTCCCCCACACTGACTCCCCCCACCGCATACCCGTCGAAACCGATCCGCTGGAGTTCCTCCAGGGATTTTCTCCGCAAATCGCCGTAATCCCCTCCTTGCCCGATCCCAAAAAGAAGATTTCGATGCCCGATCCGGTCCTGCTCCTCCCGGCAAATTCGTGCCCAGCGATGGGTCCGCGCCAGGCTCGCCTCCATCCGCTCGCGGTCGCAGGGCCAAGGCGGACACTCGTCGAACGCCATCATGACATCCGACCCCAGCGTGTCCTGAGCCCGGATGGCTTCTTTTGGGCCGAGGAAAAACTTTTTCCCGTCCACATGACTGGAAAAGACCACACCCTCCTCCGTCATCTCCCGGATCTTTGTCAGGCTGAACACCTGAAAACCTCCGCTGTCCGTCAGGATCGGTCCGTTCCAACCCATGAACTTGTGCAGTCCCCCCATCTGCTGGATCACCTCCAACCCGGGTCGGACCACCAGATGGTAGGTGTTTCCCAAAATAATTGGGGCCTTCATCTCAATCAGTTCATCCGGACTCACGCCCTTGACCGAGGCTTGTGTTCCCACTGGCATAAAAACCGGCGTCGGGACTTCCCCGTGCGCCGTCTTCAGCACCCCCGCCCGCGCCTTGCCGTCCGTTTTCTCCAGCCGGAATACCTCCCCGGCTTTTTTCACGGCACGACCACCTCCACGCCCTTCCTCTCCAGGCGAAACGTCACCGGAGTCTCACCTCCGTATTCCCCGTCCACTTCCAGGGCCACTTTCTCCTCCGCCTCCACCGTCAGACCCGGCACCTGGAGATATTTCACCTCAGGCAGAGACTCCGGCCCGCCCAGCAACACGCCCTGCAGATACCACAGCAGGTCGAGCGGGCCCGACTTCGGAAAAATACACACATCCAGTTTTCCGTCCGACATGTCGGCCTTGGGAAAAAAGCGAAACGGCCCCCCGTAATGTCGGCCGTTTCCGATCAAGACCATTGCCCCGGGATATTCGTTTCCCTCCGCCTTCACCTTGAGGTGTGGCGCCGGTGCCACCGTCACCTGCGCCACGGTCAGCAGATAACTCCATGGGCCCCAGACCCGTTTGGCTTCGGGATGTGTTTTTTTCACCACCTCGGCATCCAGTCCCACCCCGGCCAACTGGATGAAACGCCGCTGGTTCGCATATCCCAAGTCGGTCTGCCGCCGCCGTCCCGCCCGGATCACGGTCAGCGCCCGCTCCAGATCGGGTGAAATGCCCAGCTCCAGGGCCAACACGTTCATCGTGCCTACCGGCAGGATCCCCAAGGCGCACTTGGAGGGGTCGATCCCGTTGAGCACCTCGTTGACCGTTCCATCCCCTCCGGCTGCCACGATGGTTTTGAATCCCATGGCCACCGCCTCCTTCGCCCGTCGCTCCCCATCCCCGGGATTTTCCGTCAAAAGAATTTTCGCCTCGGGGGCCAGTTTACCGATCCGGTCGATTGTTTTTCTCGCCTGATCGCCCTTGGCGGCGGGATTCAGGATGATACACCAAGGGTTGCCGGATGAGGTCGACATCCCCACGTCATACCGAAGGAAAGCGCCCGAGTCACCCCCGCCGGAGCGGCATGGGGCATCTCCGCATCACGGGAGGCGTCCACTGCAGCCGCCAACTGGAGGTTCCGGTGATACCGGGTCTGCGGCCGGCCCAGGATCGCGTCCGTGCGGCTGTTTTCTCCGCCCTCGCCAACTGGGTTCCTGATGCCCGCGTGCTTGACCTCTTTGCCGGCACCGGCGCCTACGGATTGGAGGCGCTCAGCCGCGGAGCCAAGTCCGCGGTCTTCATCGAGCACAACCATCGCACCGCCGAATCCCTCCGCCACAACCTTGATGCCCTTGCCTACAACTTCCCCGTGCTCGAAACCCCCGTGGAGAACTGGATTCCTACCGGACCGGCCGAATCTTTTGATCTGATCTTTCTCGATCCCCCTTACGACCAGACCCCCGAGGAGCTTTCTTCCTGGAACATCACCGCCGGCCTCGATCGTCTTCTTGTGCCCGGCGGTCGAATCGTCTGGGAGCATTCCCACCGCGCCCAATGGTCCGTGAATTTCCCCCTCAAGGAAGTCTGGCGCCGGGAATACGGCCAGACCTGTGTTTCCTTCCTCGCCCGTCCTTAAATCACCGGATTCCACCCCGGCAGTTTCATTGACGCACCCAACCCGTTTTCGCTAGGTTTTCGTCTTAAATCTATGGCTACCAAACACAAAATTGCGATCAATGGGTTCGGCCGGATTGGCCGACTGGTTTTCCGGGCACTTTGCCAACAAGGCCTGCTGGGCAAAAAATTCGACGTTGTGGCGGTCAACGACCTGGTTCCGGCCGACAACCTCGCCTACCTGGTCAAATACGACTCCGTCCAAGGCCGCTACCAAGGCGAGGTCCGCAGCGAGAAATCCTCCCCCTCCGCCGCCGAAGACGACGTGCTGGTGGTCGATGGCCACAAAATCAAGTGTCTCGCCGTCAAAGAGGGTCCGGCTGCCCTCCCTTGGAAGGAACTAGGGGTCGACTTCGTGGTCGAATCCACCGGCCTCTTCACCGAGGCTGACAAAGCAAAGGGGCACATCGCTGCCGGATGCAAGAAGGTCATCATCTCAGCCCCCGCCAAAGGCGAGGACATCACCGTCGTCATGGGCGTCAACCACACCAAGTATGACGCCGCCAAGCACCACATCATTTCCAATGCCTCCTGCACGACAAACTGCCTTGCCCCTGTCGTCCACGTCCTCCTGAAAGAGGGTTTTGGCATTGAGGAAGGCCTCATGACCACCGTCCATAGCTACACGGCCACGCAAAAGACGGTGGACGGTCCTTCCCGCAAGGATTGGAAAGGCGGACGCTCCGCCGCCATCAATATCATTCCTTCCACCACCGGTGCCGCGAAGGCCGTCGGCCTCGTCTGCCCCGAAGTGCAGGGAAAACTCACCGGCATGGCCTTCCGTGTGCCCACCCCCACCGTCAGCGTGGTCGATCTTACCGTCAAAACCACCAGGGACACCTCCTACGAGGAGATCTGCGCGGCCATGAAAAAGGCCTCCGAGACCTATCTCAAGGGCATCCTCGAATACACCGCGGACGAGGTGGTCTCGTCCGATTTCATCCACTGCCCCTCCTCCAGCATCTTCGACGCGGGATCGGGCATCGGTCTGAACAAACGGTTCTTTAAGCTCGTCAGCTGGTACGATAACGAGTGGGGCTACAGCAACCGCTGCGTCGATCTTCTCAAGCACATCGCAGGTTGATTCGTTTGTGGCCAAGCTGACCGTCCACGATCTCCACCCCAAAGGCGAGCAGGTCTTCGTCCGGGTGGACTTTAATGTCCCCTTCGAACCTTCTCCCGAGGGCCCCAAGGTCTCGGACGATACCCGGATCCAGGAAACCCTCCCCACCCTGAAGCTCCTTTTGGAGAAGGGCGCTTCCCTCGTCCTCGCCAGCCACTTGGGCCGCCCCAAGGGCAAGCCGGAGGAAAAATATTCGTTGAAGCCGGTGGCCGCCCATCTCGCCAAGGTCCTTGGGAAACCGGTAAAGTTCGCCCCCGACTGCGTGGGGCCAGAGGCGGACAAACTTCGTGCGGATCTTAAGCCGGGCGAGGTCCTACTTCTCGAAAACGTCCGTTTTCACGCCGAGGAGGAAAAGAACGACACCGCCTTCGCCAAGAAGCTTCTTGGCGCCGCCAAGTTTTACGTCAATGACGCCTTCGGCTCGGCCCACCGCGCCCACGCCTCCACCGAAGCTTGCGCCCGCCTTGCCCAGAAGGCCGCCGCAGGTCTTCTCATGGAGAAAGAGCTTCGTTACCTCGGCACCGAACTCTCCAGCCCCAAGCGCCCTTTCCTTGTGATTCTCGGCGGCGCCAAGGTGGGCGATAAAATCGGGGTTCTGCGCACTCTCCTTCAAAAGGCCAACACCATTCTGATCGGCGGCGGCATGACCTACACCTTCCGCCTCGCTCAAGGCAAAAAGATCGGGAAATCCCTCAACGAGCCCGACAAGGTGGGTCTTGCCAAGGAGATCCTCGCCGAGGCCCAGAAGCGCGGGGTGAAGTTCCTCCTCCCGGAAGACAGTCTCATTGTGGAGCAGCTCGACTTCGCCGGTCGCCAGGTTTCCCCGGGGAAGTTCACCCGGCCCGGCGAAGAAATTCCCGAGGGTTGGGAAGGTGTCGATATCGGGCCGAAGGCCCGGGAAACCTTTGCCAAGGAGATTGCCGGTGCTGGCACGATTCTTTGGAATGGACCCATGGGGGTGTTTGAAATTCCCGCCTGCGCTGAGGGTACCTTTGCCATCGCCAAGGCGGTGGCCGCCAACACCAAGGCCGTCTCCATCATCGGCGGAGGGGACTCGGTCAAAGCCGTGAAAAAGGCCGGCGTCGGCAAACAGGTCACCTTCATCTCCACCGGCGGAGGCGCCTCCCTGGAATTCCTGGAGGGAAAAATCCTGCCCGGCGTCGCCGCCCTCAACGAAAAATGACCAAACTCAGGAAAGTCATCCCCCGTCGGCCCTTCGTTGCCGGCAACTGGAAGATGCACCGCACCGCGTCAGACACCAAAAGCCTGATCGAGGATATCGTTCAGCGAGTCCAGAAGATCGCCAACGTCGACATGGTGGTCTGCCCACCCTTCACCTCCCTGCCTGTCGCCGGCGAGACCCTGGGTCGTCATAGCGTTCTGGCCCTGGGCGCCCAGAACATGCACCAATCCAAGGAGGGTGCCTTCACCGGCGAAGTTTCCGGCCCCATGCTCCGCGACCTGGGGGTACGCTACGTCATCCTCGGTCATTCGGAGCGGCGGCAGTATTTCAACGAGACCGACGCCGCCGTCGCGGCCAAGGCGGTGGCTGCCGCCGACTACCACCTTCGCCCCATCGTCTGCGTTGGGGAAACTCTTGCCCAGCGCGAAGCCAAAGAGACCATGGCAGTGGTGGAGACCCAGGTCCGCGGATCCCTCCAAGGTTTTGCTAGGGAGCGGATTTCGGAATTGGTCATCGCCTACGAGCCCGTCTGGGCCATCGGCACCGGGAAGGTGGCCACGCCCAAGCAGGCCAATGACGTTCATCACAAGATCAGGACCATCCTCTCTGACCTGTTTGGCCCGGAAGGCAAAAATATCCGCATCCTCATTGAATCTACCCGGCCGGTCCGGGCTTCCGAAAATGATTAATATCGCCATCTACATCCTGCTGGGGGTCAATATCCTCGTTTGCATTCTTTTGACCCTGCTTGTTCTCATGCAGAAGCCCCGTTCGGAGGGGCTCGGCGCAGCTTTTGGTGGCAGTTTTACGGATTCCATCTTCGGCGCCCAAACGTCCGATGTGCTGACCAAGGGCACCATCTGGCTCGGCTCGATCTTCATGGTTCTCACCCTCATTCTCGCCCTCCTCTACAGCCACCGGCAGACCGCCGGCCCCAAGCTCCAGGAGGAGCTCACCAAGCCCGTGGCGGTGGCCATCACCAACAACCTCGTCA